>WRIF01000074.1 GCA_009782865.1 Promicromonosporaceae bacterium | reverse complement strand
AGGATCAGAAAGTGTCGCCAGTGACTCAGGTAACCCCGCCTCGCAACAGGGCTTTGGCACGTAACAGGGCTTCAGCGCGCAACAGCGCCTCGGCGCCTAGCAGCGGCCGTCGTACCCGCCGTTGGCTCCCGCGCGCGGTGGTGGCGACGATCGTGGCCGCCCTGGGGGCGGCGACGCTCACGGCGCCGGCCCCGGCGGCGGCCTCCCCGGCCGATCCGCGGGCCGCGGCGCTGATCACCAGGGTGTTCGACGGCACGGGGCACGGTACCCCGCACGCCACCTTTGTGAACACCGCCAACGGCTTCCCCGTGGGTGACGACTCTCCGACCAATGGCGTGGTCTCCTCCGGCGACGTGGCGGGGTACGACGTCGAGCTGACGTTCTCGGCCGGGGTGGCCCGGCAGGTGGTGGTGGCGCTGGACCTGCCCGCCTACCTGGAGTGGCGTTCGGCCGGTGACCTGTTCTGCCGCGACGGCCACTTTGTGCGGGCCATCCGGCAGGGTGACGCCTGTGTGTTCATGGTGCCGGCCGGGGCGGTGGAGTCGGTCACGGTGCCGCTGCTGCTGCACGCCCGGGACACCGGGGGCCGGGTGGTGCGCAACCAAGTGGCGCGCGTGTCGGTTTCCGTTCCCGGGCAGCCGGTGTTTGCCACGTCCGCGGCCTCGGCGGTGACGGTGGTCTCGGCCCCGGCGGCCGACGTGGTGATGCAGTCCCCGCCGACGGCCCGCCTGCATTCCGATCAGGATCGCTGGTTGATCGGTGGTTCGCAGGCTTGGGGCAGCCCGGCCGTCGGGCACTTCCTGGCTACGCCGCTGTCGCTGGCGTGGGAGGGGTATTCCCCCTCCAAGGGCGCCTCGATTGCAGGCCCGTGGTCGGGCACGCTGGATGTCTCGGCCTTCCCGGCCTCCACCACCTGGCTGGTGAACGGCGCCCCGGTGACCCCGTCGGGCGGGGTGTTGAACCTGGGCTCCAACCGGGGGGAGGTGCGGATCGACTTTGACCTGAACCAGCCGTGGCCGGAGCAGGAGGTCTGCACCACCACGTCGTGGCCGGTGCGGGTCAACGTGGCCCCGGGCTCGTTCTCGGTCGACCCCGCGCTGCTCAACAACGGCCGGGGATGGCAGCCGGGCGACGGGCAGGGCCGAGACGTGACCACCCTGGACCGGCAACTGGGTTCGCTGGCCGGGCGCCCGTACCGCAACAACGACTACACGGCCGTGCGGGTCTCGCGGCCCTGCCCGCCCCCGCCGGGCGACATCATGTACAAGACGATCCTGGGCCCGTGGGACGCCTCCTACACCATCTGGGAGGAGCCCAACCTGGTGTTCGGCCCGGACTCCGCCGAAACCGCCCGGCAGACCCACCGCATGGCCGCGCCGTGGCAGCCGCGCTCCCACGTGGCGCCGGGCAGCGAGCTGGTCTCGCTGCTGCTGGTCAACGCGCACAACATCAATGGCGGAGGCGACCGGTTGATTGTCGGCGACCGCTGGGACGTGGCCCACCAGCGCTTCGACACCACCCGCCCGCTGACCGTCACCCTCAACGGCCAGCCCGTCGACCCTTCCCTGTGGTCCCTGCAGTTCCACACCGCCGCCCTGACCAACGCCCAGCTGGCGGACCTCAACTCGGCCGGCTGGACCACCTCCCCGAGCCCGGGCGCGCAGGCCGTGCGCGTGGTGTTCAACGAGGGCGCGATCGCGATCGGCGGAGACGACCCGGCCGTGGTACACGTGCGGGTGCCGCTGCGGGTGCGCGACGACCTCGACCCGGCCCTGGACGGCTCGCACTTCCCCAACAACAACATGGTCGGCGTCGTCCGCGGAGCGGGGATCGTCTCCGTGGGCCCGCAGACCCGCGCCTTCATCGTCTCCTTCCCCCGGGTGCCCTCCGTTGGCCTGCGCAACACCATCACCCACATCGACGGCCACCCGGTCGACGAGCCCTTCACCGCCGCCCTGGGCGACCGCGTGGACTACTCGCTCCTCGCCACCATCTACGGCCTGTCCACCCTGACCGACCCGGTCACCCCGGTGATCACGGTCACCCTGGACCCGTGTGTGGTCTCCCCGGTGAACACCACCCCGGGCTGGAACATGGCCGTCACCCCCGCCATCCCCGGCCCCTCGGGCCGCGTCTGCGGAGACCCGGACTCCACCCCCATCACGCTGACCTTCACCCCCAACACCGGTGCCATCACCGTCAGCCAGTGGACCAACCACGGCCTCGGCAACGGCGTGCTCGGCACTATCACCTACTCGGTCTCGGTGGCCCGCGCGGCCGTCACCGGGCAGGTGGCGGACAACCTCGGCACCGTGGACATTGGTGCCCCGATTCTCCCGGCCCACGACGATGTGCAGTTCCAGATCGAGGCCGTCTCTATCGCCGCCGCGGCCCTGCGCCCCGACCTGCCCCTGGTGGAGGTCGAGGACACCGTTTCCTGGACCGGGGAGATCTTCTCCAACGGCGACGACGGCGGCGGGCCCACCGACTCGGTGATCGTCTTCCCCCGCCACGGCGACGGCGGGCTCTTTGACCCGGACCACGCCGCCGGCGGCTACGACGGCCCGCGTCAGTCCAGCTTCACCGGCACGCTGACCCCCACCCGCATTTCCCTGGACCTGGAGTGCTCCTCGCCGGACGCCCGCCTGTACCTGACCACCAACCCGAACGCCGGGTTTGACCCGGCTGCGAGCGGCCCGTGGATCCTGGTCTCCGCCGCCACCCCGGCGCAGATCGCCGCCGCCACCGCCGTGCGCGTGATGATCGACGACTCCCCGACCCCCTCGACGGCGTGCGTGAACATCGAGTTCCAGCCCTCCGGCAACCGCCCAGATGACGTTTACGTGATGTGGATGGGGCCTACCCAGACCGATGGGGAGCCCGTTCCCCCGCCCTTCCCGGCCCCCATCGTGGTGGTGGCCTCCGAGCTGAGCGGCCTGGTGTGGTGGGACGACGACGCCGACGGCCGCCGTCAGCCCTCCGAGCCCGGCATCCCCGACGTCCGGGTGACCCTGCACCGCAACAGCGGCGGCGTCCCCGGGGAGCAGCTCGCCGAGACCCGCACCGACGCCCAGGGCCGGTACGAGTTCACCAACCTGCGCTCGGGTCAGTACATCGTGGTGGTCCACCGGGGCACCCAGATCCCCGCCTCGGTGACCACGTTCTACAATCAGGCCCTTGATGTGGACGTGACGTACTCCGCCCGGAACCAGTTCCACGCCCTGGCCCGCGAGACCTCCACCGTGATCGCCGTGCCCTTCGACGGCGCCGCCCGCCACGTGGACTTCGGCTTCCACGCCGCCGACCCGCATATTGCCCTCGACAAGTCGGAGGCGACCGTCGCCTGCAACCCCGAGGGCGTGTGCCGGGTGACCTGGGACGTCACCATTACCAACACTGGTAGCCTGCCGCTTTCCGGGCTGACCATGTACGACCGGATGAACGAACCCGTGTTCGACGTGACGGCCACCAGCAAGGACCGCAACCGCGTGGTCGAGGTGGCGGCCGGGAGCGGTCACTCGGTGGCGCTGCTGGCCGACGGCACCGTCTGGCAATGGGGTCAGATTGTCGGCGTCAGCCAGTTGACCCACGCCACCCTGGTCCCCGGGCTCGAAAACATCGTCGCCATTGCCGCCGGGGAAATGTTAGCCCTTGCCCTGACCGCCGAGGGCCACGTCTATGCCTGGGGCTCCCGAACTTTCGGTCGCCTAGGCGACGGCGTGACGACCGGTACCCAGCCGGTTCCCACCCGGGTGCTGGGGACGGGCGGGGTCGGCTACCTGGAGGGGGTGACCGCCATCTCCGCCGGGAGACAGCACGCCCTGGCGCTGACCGCAGGCGGTCACGTCTACGCCTGGGGCAACGCGTTTGGTGGTGCGCTTGGCAACTCCCTTTACGCCGGTGGCGTCTCGACGCCGGAGGCGGTGTTGGCGCCCATCGGCGGCGGACGCCTGGAAGGCGTGACGGATATTGCCGCATCGTTTTCCTTTAGCGGGGCCGTGACCGCTGAGGGTGCCGTCTACCAATGGGGCCACATCTACACGGTTGGCGGAACCGCCCGTGCGACTGCGCGTCCCGAGCCGGTTCCCAGCCCGACCGGCTCCGGCCAGCTGAACGGAATCACCGCGATTGACCTAGGTAATGAAAACTCTTTTCAATCGAGCTTCGCCCTTGCAATCAGCGAGGCCGGGTACCTGTACGGCTGGGGAAGCAATGACGCCGGACAGTTGGGCAACGGCACCGCCGTTGGCACCGCCACGCCCACCCGGGTGCGCGGCGTGAACGGCGCCGGCTACCTCAGCGACGTGGCCGACTTCTCCGCCGGGCGCTTCCATGGGGCCGCCGTCCTGTCCAGCGGCGAGGTGGTCACCTGGGGCCTCTATGGGTCTCCCCTGACGGACAACCAGGGCCAGCTGGCTCATGGCAACCGCACCCAGGGCTCCCTGGTGCCGCTGCCCGCCCTGGCGGGTGAGACCGGGGAAGACGGAGAGCGCCTTGCTGGCGTCACCGCCATCTCCGCTGCGCACGGTGGCGGCGGCTGGGGCTCTCATGTCCTGGCGATCACCGCCGATGGGCGCGCCATTGCCTGGGGGATGGGTACCCAGCAGCAACTAGGCAACGCGACCAACTTCATCTGGGACTCACCGGTGTACGTGTTCGGGGGCTTCCGCCGCGACTATCTAGACTTCGTGGACGTATCCGTTGGCACCCTCCATGCGCTGGGCGTGACCTCCGACGGTGCCCTCTACGCCTGGGGTAACCATCAATTCGGGAGAACCGGCCAGGGTTTTAGCACGGGCACTACCCAGGCCAGCCCGGCCCGGGTGTTGGGGGTCGACGGGGCCGGATACCTAGAGGACGTGGTGGCGGTCTCAGCGGGAGAGAGACACTCCTTGGCCCTCACCGCAGACGGCGCCGTCTACTCCTTCGGCGACAACATGTCCGGCCGAACCGGCCTGGGCACTGCTGGGGGTAATCAGGTGACCCCTGCGCGCGTGCGTGGAGTCGGGGGAATTGGCTATCTAGAAGATATCGTGGCTATCGAAAGCGGAACTGATATTTCCTTTGCCATCTCGCGGAGCGGTGAACTACTCGCCTGGGGAGCTGGCTTTGCGGGCGCACTCGGTAATGATTCCTTTGCAAACCCATCTTTGCCGGTGCGGGTGCATGGCGGACAACAGGGAGGCACCTTCCTTAGTGACGTCACACACGTTTCATCGGGTGTGACGCCTACTACAGGTGGCTGGCCTCCGATGACGGCGGCCAGGACCGCGGATGGCTCGATCTTCGTCTGGGGGAGTGTTCCTGGCGAGTTGCGCGGTGCCCCTCCCGGCAACGCCACTGTTTCTACGCCGGTGCGAGTCCCGGCGGTGGGCGGGTTCGGTTTCCTTCAGGCCGCCGATATTTCGTTGCAGTCATTCGCGGCTACACGTTACCACTCCTTGCTGGCGCTCCTGGCAGACGGCACGGTCGCCTCGATCGGCCCCGTGGGCACCGGATCGGTCAGTCAGCTGGGACGCACCTCCACCGCCCCGACGGGCCTGGTCGAGGGCGGCGCCCAGGGCGCCCCGCACCTGTCGAACGTGGTGCAGGTGCGAGGCGGGTGGCACACCGGCCTGGCCCTGACCGCCGACGGCCACGTCTACTCCTGGGGGGACAACGTCAACGGCGCCACCGGGCGCGGGGAGCAGGGCGCGGCCGGAAGCAGCCTGCTGCCCGAGCGGGTCCACGGCGTCGACGGAGTCGGCTACCTGGAGGGAGTCACCGACATTTTCGGACACGCACGCAACTTCTTTGTGCGGCTGGAGGATGGGCGCATCTGCAGCTGGGGCAACGCCCCGGTCTCCGGGCGCCCGCAGGCCCCGAACGCCGTCCCGGTCTGCCTGTACACCCTAGCGCCGTTCCACTTCGGCACGGACTACCGGCTGGGCGCGCGGCTGACGCCCACCACCTCCGTGCGGGAGGGCGGCTGGCTGACCGAGTCCTATGACCTGGTGGGCCAGCTGCTGCCCGGCGAGTCGCGACAGGTGCGGATGCAGGCCTCGGTGCTGCGCACCACGGCAGAGCAGGTGCTGGTGAACCAGGCGTGGGTGACCTCGCCGCTCACCCCGATCACCGGCCTGCTGCCGGGCGGGCTGGAGCGCCCGCTGCTGCCCGGCATCCCCGCCCCGGCCAACGTAAACCCCGACGGCGTGCCCGGCAACCCCACCTGCGACTCCGATGCCACGCGCCCGCAGCACATCTGGCCGGGCTGGAATCGAGACCTGGAGGACTCCTGTGACCAGGTGCCCGCCCTGATCCCGGCCTCCCCCGTGCCGCTGGGCTCCCTGGCCGGCATTGCCTGGGTGGACCTTGGTCGCGACGGCCTGCGGGGCGCCGACGAGCCGATCCTGCCCGGCGTCACCGTGACACTGACCCGCAACGGCGTCTACCTGGGCTCCGCCGTCACGGATGCCGCCGGCGGGTTCCGCTTTGACAACCTGGTTCCCGGCGACGGCTACGAGGTGCAGTTCGGAATCTCCCACCTGCACCCCTCCGACGACCCGCTCTCCGGGGAGACGTTCGCCTTCACCACCCGCTACCCGGGCGCCCCCGGCGCCCGGAACGGTTCCGACGCCGACCCGGCCACGGGCATGGCCTGGACCGCCACCGTGGTGGCGAACCAGACCGTCTACCGCGACGTGGGCGTGGTGGCCTACGGCCCGGCCATCTCGGTGGTCAAGACCTCGCCCATCGGCGAGGACCAGGTGATCGTGCTGCCCGAAGGTGAGACCGCCTCCGACGTGATCGACGTGCAGTTCACCGTCACCAACGTGGGCAACGAGACCCTGCACGACTTCAGCTGGGACGACGTCACCGTGCTCGGCCCCGAGGTCACCTGGACCCACTGCGACCCGATCACCGCCGCCCCGGTGACCCCGGCAGCCGCGGCCCCCACCGCCTACATCGTGGCGGCCTCGGCCGGGCTGGACGCGGTGTTCGCGACGCTGGTGCTGGCCCCCGGCGAGGCGATCACCTGCTGGGGCACCCTGGTGATGGACCTGGAGGCCGAGGACGAGGAGGGCGAGGAGACCATCCTGTCCACCCTGGTCCACGAGAACGTGCTGACCGTCACCGCCCGTGGCGTGTCCACCAACCGCAACGTGGTGGACGACGACGACTGGCGCGTCACCGTCACCACCGAGTTCGAGTTCGAGATGCCGCCCCTGCCCGCCACCGGCGGGCCCGACGGGGCCACGCAGCTCC
>WRIF01000073.1 GCA_009782865.1 Promicromonosporaceae bacterium | reverse complement strand
GAAGCAGCGCGTGGCGCTGGCCCGTTCCCTGGCCCCCGAACCGCGGCTGCTGCTGCTGGACGAGCCGCTCTCGGCCCTGGACTCCGCCCTGCGGCAGCGCCTGGCCGCCGACATCCGCCAGATCTTGCGGGCCACCGGCACTGCCGCCGTGTTTGTCACCCACGACCCCGCCGAGGCGGAGGTCGTCGCCGACCGCATCTTGACCATGCGGGACGGGCGCCTACAGCGCTAGTCGCCGTCGGGCGGGCCGGCGGGTCAGCCCGCGCGCAGGGCGAGGAACTTCGAGATCAGGCCGGCGGTGGAGGCGTCCTGTGCCGCCAGCGCGGCGGTGTCACCCATTACGGCGGGGGCGACCTCCAGGGCGAGCTTCTTGCCGAGCTCCACCCCCCACTGGTCGAAGGAGTCGATCCCCCACACGATGCCCTGGGTGAAGGTCTGGTGCTCGTAGAGGGCGATCAGCTGGCCGAGCACCGCCGGGGTGAGGGCCGGGGCCAGGAGCGAGGTCGAGGGGCGGTTGCCGCTGAACACCTTGGCGGTGACCAGCTCCTCGGCCACTCCCTCGGCGCGCACCTCATCGGCCGTCTTGCCAAAGGCGAGGGCCTTGCTCTGCGCGAAGTAGTTGGCCAGGAACAGGGAGTGAACGTCGGCGCCGGCGGGAACATCGCCCCCGTCTCCCTCGGTGTCCTTGAGCGGGTAGGCGGGGTTGGCCATGGCGATGAAGTCGCAGGGGACCAGCTGCGTGCCCTGGTGGATGAGTTGGTAGAAGGCGTGCTGGCCATTGGTGCCGGGCTCTCCCCAGAACACCTCGCCGGTGGCGGTGGTGACCGGCTGCCCGTCCCAGCGCACCGACTTGCCATTCGACTCCATGGTCAGCTGCTGCAGGTAGGCCGGGAACCGGTGCAGCTGTTGGGCATACGGCAGGATCGCGTGCGAGGCCGCGCCCAGGAAGTTGACGTTCCACACGTTCAGCAGGCCCATCAGCGCGGGGGCGTTGCGCTCCAGCGGGGTGGTGCGGAAGTGCTCGTCCATGGTGTGGAAGCCGGCGAGCAGGTCGCGGAAGGCGTCGGGGCCGATCGCGATGGCCACCGCCGTGCCGATGGCCGACGGCACCGAGTAGCGGCCGCCCACCCAGTCCCAGAAGCCGAAGGCGTTGGCGGGGTCGATGCCGAAGGCGGCCACCTTGTCCAGCGCGGTGGAGACCGCCACGAAGTGCTTGGAGACGGCCTCACGGCCGGCGGACTCGTCGGCGCCGATCAGGGACTCGGCGCGCAGCGCCCCGAGCAGCCAGGCGCGGGCCAGGCGGGCGTTGGTCAGGGTCTCCAGCGTGCCGAAGGTCTTTGAGGCGATGATGAACAGCGTGGTCTCCGGATCGAGGTCGGCGGTCTTCTGCGCCAGGTCGGTCGGGTCGATGTTCGAGACGAACCGGACCTCCAGGCCGGCCTGCCGGTAGGGGGCGAGGGCCTCGTAGACCATCACCGGGCCGAGGTCCGAACCGCCGATGCCGATGTTGACCACCGTCTCCACCGGCCGTCCGGTCACTCCCACCCAGTCTCCCGAGCGCACCTGCTCGGCAAACTTGGAGAACTTAGTGAGCTCATCCTGGACGTCTCCGTCCACGTCCTGCCCGTCCACCAGCAGGTCGGGGGTGGCGCCGGCGGGGCGGCGCAGGGCGGTGTGCAGCACGGAGCGCCCTTCGGTGACATTGATGGGATCGCCGCGGAACATGGCGTCGCGCCGCTCTTCCAGGTTCACCTCGCGGGCCAGGGACACCAGGGCCGAGACGATCTCGGAGTCGATCAGGTTCTTCGAAAGGTCGATGAACAGGTCTCCGGCGGTCAGCGACAGCGTGTCTGCCCGGCCCGGATCGGCGGCGAAGGCGGCCCGCAGGTCCAGGTTGGCGCTGCCCTGCAGGGCCGCCAGGCGGCTCCAAGCGGCGGTGGTGGTGGGATCAATCGGAGCAGGCTGCGAAGTCATGCCGCCAGTTTAGGGGCTGGTGGCCGGAATGGGGAGAAGGGTTCAGGGGTTCGGCGCGGGCCCTTGCCCGCCCGACGCGCGGGGGTGGGCGCCTGCGCGGGGGAGGGAGGTCCCGCGAGCGTAGTGGTTTCGCCCGTTATTCTCCGGCTTAAGCGGCGAAACCACTACGCTCGCAGAGAGGGGGCGCGGCTCAGTACGGGGTCGACGGGGTCCAGGCGGCGCCCTTGGGGGAGCGCACCTGGGTGGGAACCGGCCCGGTCGACTCGCGAACCACCAGGTGGGTGGGCAGTTCGCGGTATTGGTCGCGGTGGTTCTTGTCGGTGAGGGCGGCCAGCAGGATGTCTACGGCGGCGGCCCCCATCTCCTGCAGCGGCTGGGCGACCGTGGTCAACTGCGGGGTCGACTCGGCGGACTCGGGAATGTCGTCGAACCCGATCACCGAAACATCCTCGGGGACGCGCAGGTCAAGGTCCTTGGCGGCCTGCATGACCCCGAAGGCGGAGAGGTCGTTGGCGGCAAAGAAGGCGGTGGGACGGTTGGGGCTGAGCAGGAGCTCCCTGGCGGGCTCGATCGACCACTCGCGCCGGTAGCCGCCATTGCGGATTAGGTACGGGTCGAAGGCGATTCCCGCCGCTTCGAGCGCCTGCCGGTAGCCCTGTTCGCGCAGGTGCGCGGACTCTAGGTCTTCGCGGCCCGAGATGTGGGCGATGCGGCGGTGTCCCAGGTCGATCAGGTGCTGGGTGGCGACGCGGCCGCCGTCGGCGTTGCCGGCGAGCACCGCCGACGAGCCGGAGGAGCCGGTGTGCGGGTCGATGGCCACCACGGGGATGGAGGCGACGGGGGTGGAGACCGAGGGCGTGATCATGATGGCGCCGTCGATCAGGGTGCCGCCCAGGCGAGACAGGGAGCGGCGCTCCCAGCCGATGGCGTGTTCATCGGCGATGGCGCCGGAGTAGGCGAGCAGTTCGTAGCCGCGTCCGATGGCCCGGGCGGAGATGCCCTTGAGCAGCTCGGCGGCGAACGGGTCGAAGCCGGCAAGCAGGATGCCGATGACATGGGTGGCGCGCGAGCGCATGGAGGAGGCGACGATGGAGGTCTCGTAGCCGAGCTCGCGGACCACTTCCATCACCCGGTCGGCGGTGGCGACGGCCACGCCGTCGCGGCCGTTGGTGACCTTGGAGACCGTGGCGACCGACACGCCGGCGACGCGGGCGACGTCGTTGATGGTGACACGCCCCGCTATCTGCTCTCGGGCTTCGTGGAGGGCCTCCTCGTTCATGTTCCCACTCTAGGCCTCCGAAATCGATTTCGCAGGCGGGTCGGCCGCTGATTGGCCCAACTGGGGTGGATTTGCGCGGTCCTGGGGTTCCGCCCTCCCGAACCCGGTAGATGCGGGCAGGCTTCCCAGCGGCTAGGCCTGGCCAACTAGCGTCGTGGCGGGCGGCACCCGGCAAGCGTCCTGCGGCCAGGAAAAGCGAAAACGCTGTCTATTATCCGGCCGGTGGCTGGTTCCCGGCCGCCGTGCCTGCTTCGTCGAGGCGTCTGCCGTCTTGCCCGCTTCGTAGACGTCCTGCTGCCCGGTCTCTCTTGGTGGACGCCCTGCCGCCCCGTCTCTTTAGGCCGACGCCCCGCCGCCGCGGCGGGTGGTGAGAGGGAGGTTTTCGCCCGCCGCCGCCGGAGCGGGCCGCCACCTCGAAAACGGTTTCCAAGGTCGAATCGAATCGATTACATCCGCGCCAGCGCAATGTTCGACGCTGCGCCATCGGCGCGGGGCAATTGTGGGCCACAACGTAGCCTTCGACTGCTACCTCCGCCCAGGGACGGGCGGTACCAACCCTGGCAGGGCCGCCTGCCGAAAGAGGAGACCTCCGTGAGTGATGCCGCCACCGTGCGGGCGATGCCCGTCGTGTCCGAGCGCGTCCAGGCGCTGATCGATCAGATGACCATCGAGGAGAAGTTGGCGCAGATCGTCAGTTTCTGGCTCGACCAGGGCGGCAATGTGGTTGCCCCCATGCAGGGCGAGATGGGCACCGTCGGGGCCGGACAGTCGCTGGCCGACATCACCAAGGATGGGCTTGGCCAGTACACCCGCGTGTACGGCACCCGCCCCGTCGACCCGATCAAGCGCGCCGAGTGGCTGTGGGCCGAGCAGCGCCGCCTGAAGCGGGAAACCCGCCTGGGGATCCCCGCCCTCGTCCACGAGGAGTGCCTCACCGGCCTGGCCGCTTGGCAGGCCGCCACCTTCCCCACCCCCCTGGCCTGGGGCGCCTCCTTCGACCCGGAACTGGTCTACGAGACCGGCCAGGTGATCGGGGAGTCGATGAAGGAGCTCGGCATTCACCTCGGCCTGGCCCCCGTGCTTGACGTCATCCGCGACCCCCGCTGGGGCCGGGTCGACGAGTGCATTGGGGAGGACCCCTACCTGGTTGGCACCATCGGCACCAAGTGGGTGCAGGGCCTGCAGTCCAATGGCGTGCACGCCTGCCTCAAGCACTTTGTCGGCTACTCCGGCTCGAAGGCCGGCCGCAATCACGCCCCCGTCTCCGCCGGCCCGCGCGAGATGGCCGACGTGTTCCTTCCGCCGTTTGAGATGGCCATCCTGGACGGCCCGGTCGAGTCGGTCATGGCCTCCTACACCGACGTCGACGGCATACCGATGCACTCGAATGAGGACTACCTCACCGGCGTGTTGCGCGACCAGCTCGACTTCAAGGGCACCGTCGTGGCCGACTACTTCGGCACGGCCTTCCTGCAGGTGATGCACGGCATCGCCGCCGACCGCACCGAGGCCGCCGCCTGGGCGCTCAAGGCCGGCATGGATGTGGAGCTGCCGGGCATGGACGCCTTCCCCACGCTGGCCGAATGGGTTAAGGACGGCCGCCTGGACGAAGCCTACGTAGACCGCGCGCTGGGGCGCCACCTCACCCAGAAGGAAAAGCTGGGCCTGCTCGACCCGGACGCCTTCGAGGACGAGCCCCCCACCTCCATCGACCTCGACTCCCCAAGACACAAGGCCATCGCCCGTCGCCTAGCCGAGGAGTCCGTGGTTCTGCTCGCCAACGAGGGGGCGCTGCCGCTGGGCGCCTGGCCGACCAAGCCGTCGCGCGTGGCCGTCATCGGCCCGAACGCCGACCGCAGCGAGGCCCTGCAGGGTTGCTACTCGTTCGCCAACCACGTGCTGGCCGGTTTCCCCGAGTTTGAGATTGGCTTCGAGATTCCCACCGTCACCGAGGCGCTCCCGGGGGCGTTTGCCGCCGCTGGGATGGAGGGCGTCGAGATTGTCACCGCCCTGGGCTGCTCGGTAGAGGGGGAGGACCGCTCCGGTTTCGCCGCGGCCGTCGCCGCCGCCGAGTCGGCGGATGTTGCCATCGTGGTGGTGGGCGACCAGGCCGGCCTGTTCGGTCGCGGCACCGTCGGAGAGGGCAACGACGCCGAGTCCCTGGAACTGCCCGGCGTGCAGCGTGAGCTGGTCGAGGCGCTCGTCGCCACCGGCAAGCCGGTGGTCATGGTGCTGCTCACCGGCCGTCCGTACGTGCTCGGCTGGGCACTGGAGGGCGATGCCGCGGGGCGTCCGGCCGCCGTGCTGCAGGCCTTCTTCCCGGGCGAGGGCGGTGGCCTGGCCATCGCAGACGTGCTCACGGGCACCGTCAACCCGTCGGGCCGCCTGCCCGTCTCGCTGCCGCGCTCCTCGGGTTCGCAGCCCTTCTCGTACCTGCATGCCATCCTGGGCGGTGACTCCGACGTCACCAACACCCCGTCGCAGCCGGCCCGTCCGTTCGGCTTCGGCCTCACCTACTCCTCGTTCACGTACGACGACCTGGTGGTTGACGCCTCGGTCGAGGCTGGTGGCCACTTCGCCGCGGCCGTGACCGTGACCAACACCTCCGCTGTGGACGGCGTCGACGTGGTGCAGGTCTACGGGCACGACGTCTTGGCCTCGATTGCCCGCCCGGTCACCCAGCTGCTCGGCTACCAGCGCGTGGCACTCGCCGCCGGTGAGTCCAGGCGCGTGACGTTCACCATTCCGACCACCCGCTTCGCTTTCACTGACCGCACCATGACCAAGATCGTGGAGCCGGGCGACGTTGAGGTGTGGGTCGGCACCGATGCCTTCGCCAAGGCGCCGGCAGCCGACGGGGGCGAGGCCGCCCGCCAGACCTCGATCACGTCCACCTCGAAGGGCGCCGTGTTCCACACTCCGGGTACCGCCACCGAGCGGGCCGTGGTCAGGATCGACGGCCCCGTGCACGTCGTCACCAACGACGACGAGCGCTGGGTCAAGGCCTCCATCGCCTAGCCCACATTCGTCCCGCCGGTCTCCGCCGCGACTCGCCGGTTGAGGAGACCGCGCAGCAGTCGTCCACCGTCCTGAGCCTGTCGAAGGGCGAAACCAAGGGAGCGCTAAGTTCGCCGAAATGTCGTCTGTCGCGTGATTACTTGGCGCAAATCGTACATGGACTTCCATTTCTAGGGGTGGGGGATAGTCTGCTCACCCACCACCGGCGGGTGGCGGACAAGCCGATCGAGGAGGATCAATGCGCAAGCAGTATCTGTCAGCGACGATGACGGCTTTGCTGTTGGGAGGAGCCGTTGCGGCTGCGCCGTCGGCTTCAGCTGCCTGGGGGCCGCTGGGCGGTCCAGGTTCGGGGACTATCAGTTGCAGTGTTACCCACATGTGCCCATACGTGGTGGGAACATTCCGAGCGGGGATTCATCAGATGAACCTTCGGGTTGTCAACCAGTCTCGCTCGATTCAGCCTGATAGGGGCGGGGCTCACCGTTTGGCGAACACTCTCTCTATACAGATATCAAGCGGTGCGGTTACAGGCCAGTCTGTCACACAGAGTCGCGGATCGTGCTGTGGATCGTGTCGCTAGTTAGCGCGCGAGGCTCGTTAACGGCTGGGATGCTGCTAGTGGCAGTAGTGGCGGCCTCCGGCTGCGCGGTCGGTGCTGCTGGCCGGGAGGACGAGGCTCTCGCTTGGGTGGAGCCGGCCTGGATGGCTTCATTTCGCCAGGACATGGAGGAGTGGCAACTTGAACAGATGGCTTGCTTTGCCGAGCGCGGTGTGACGGTGACGCCCGCCGCCTCTGGAGGCGTTCACCTGCCGATCGTCAACCTGATCGCTGATCCGCCGGGCACTCAGGACCTAATTGACGAGGCGATGTGGGATTGTTCCGAGTTGGTGGGGCGGTTTGATTGGTGGCAAGTGCCACTGGACGAGGATGTCTACCAGCGGATACTAGAGTCTCGAGAGTGCGTGATCGCGCATGGCTATGAGGTTCCGGAGGCG
>WRIF01000072.1 GCA_009782865.1 Promicromonosporaceae bacterium | reverse complement strand
TACCACGGGAGATCACCGCGATCATCATGGGCCTTATCGTGGTCTTTATCTCCCTGCGCGCCGGAGTCCGCCTGCTCATCGAATGGCAGATGAAGGAAAAGGCCAGGCGCACAAGCGCGCCGCGAGCCCAGGCGCACGACACACAAACGCACGAGGGGGCCTAGCATGAACTTTTTTGAGATTATCTGGCGAATGCTCCCCTCGACCTTTATGATCGTTTCCCCGATTTTAATCGCGGCGATTGGCGGGATGATCTGCGAACGCTCCGGCGTCGTCAACATCGCCATCGAGGCGCAGCTGCTGATGGCCGCCTTCACCGGCGCCTCCACCACCTCGATCACGGGCAGCCCGTGGGCGGGCCTGGCGGCGGCGATGCTGGCCGGCGTGCTGGTGGCCGCCCTGCTGGGCCTGCTGGCCATCAAGTACAAGGTCGACCAGATCATCGTCGGCGTGGTGCTCAACGTGCTGGTGATCGGCCTGACCACCTTCCTGTGGCGGGCCTGGCTGCAGCAGGACTCCTCGAACCTGAACAACGTGACCGGCCTGCAGTTCGACTCGATCGGCATTCCTGGCCTGAACCGGATTCCGATCATCGGGCCGGCGCTGTTCAACCAGAACATCATCATCTACATCATGTACGTGGCCGTGTTCGCCGTGTGGTTCGCGCTCTTCCGCACCAAGTGGGGCCTGCGCACCCGCGCGGTTGGCGAGCACCCCAAGGCCGCCGACACCGTCGGCATCCGGGTCAACGCCGTCCGCTGGTTCGCGGTGCTGCTGGCCGGCGCCATCGTCGGCATCGGCGGCGCCTCCTACACCCTGATGATGGGTCGGGTCACCGGCTTCGACCAGGAGATGACCGCCGGCTACGGCTTCATCGCCCTGGCCGCGGTGATCTTCGGCAAGTGGCACCCGATCAAGGCCGCCATGGCGGGCCTGCTCTTCGGCTTTGCCCTCAACCTGCGGATCGCCCTGCCCGCCATTGGTGGGCCCGCCATTCCCTCGCAGTTCCTGGCCGCCCTTCCCTACCTGGTCACCCTGCTGGCCGTGGCCGGACTGATCGGCCGTTCCCGCGCCCCGGCCGCCGTCGGCCAGGCGTATTCGGTCGAGTAGCGCTCGATAGGTAAAGGAGACCTCCATGACGTCCATCGATTGGGAGGCGCTGCGTGACGCCGCCCGCCAGGTAATGGGCAGGGCCTACGTGCCCTACTCCAAGTTTCCGGTGGGGGCCGCCGCCCTCGTAGACGACGGTCGCATCGTGGTGGGCTGCAATGTCGAGAACGCCGGCTACGGCGTGACGCTGTGCGCCGAGTGCGGGCTGATCTCCTCGCTGGTCGCCGGCGCCCCGGCCGACGCCCCTCGCCGCCCCCGGCTGCTGGCGTTCACCTGCACCGATGCCCGTGGGGCAGTGATCATGCCCTGCGGGCGCTGCCGCCAGCTGCTGTGGGAGCATGGCGGCCCCGACCTGCAGATAGAGACCCCCGAGGGTATTCTGCCCATGTCCGCGGTGCTGCCGCAGGCCTTCGGGCCCGAGGACCTCGCCACCGTCGCCCAGTTTGAACAGGAGTCAGCCAAGTGACCGATCTCGCCGCGACCGCCGCAGGAGCCCCCGCCGGGGCGGAGCCGTTCGACACCGTCGACGTCATCCGCACCAAGCGCGACAAGCAACACCTCTCGCCGGGCCAGATCGACTGGGTGATCGACGCCTACACGCGCGGCCTGGTGGCCGAGGAGCAGATGGCGGCCCTCAACATGGCGATCTTCCTCAACGGGATGAGCCGGGCCGAGATCGAGCGGTGGACCACCGCCATGATCAACTCGGGCGAACGGCTCGACTACTCCGGTCTTGGCATGCCCACCGCCGACAAGCACTCCACCGGTGGCGTTGGTGACAAGATCACCCTGCCGTTGGCTCCCCTGGTGGCCAGCTTTGGGGTGGCCGTGCCGCAGCTCTCCGGCCGCGGCCTGGGACACACCGGCGGCACCCTCGACAAGCTGGAGGCCATCCCCGGATGGCGAGCCCACCTGACCAATGAAGAGGTCTTCGCCCAGTTGCAGGGCGTAGGCGCGGTGATCTGCGCGGCCGGCCCCGGCCTGGCGCCGGCCGACAAGAAGCTGTACGCCCTGCGCGATGTCACCTCCACCGTCGAATCCATTCCGTTGATCGCCTCCTCGATCATGTCCAAGAAGATTGCCGAAGGCACGGGGGCGCTCGTGCTCGACGTCAAGGTGGGCTCCGGGGCCTTCATGAAGGACCTGGCGATGGCCGGTGAACTCGCCCGCACCGTGGTGGACCTCGGAACCGACGCCGGGGTGAAGACGGTCGCCCTGCTCACCGACATGGATGCCCCGCTTGGCCTGACCGCCGGCAACGCCTTGGAGGTGCGGGAATCGGTCGAGGTGCTGGCCGGGGGAGGCCCCAAGGACGTCATCGAACTCACCGTGGCCCTCGCCGTGGAGATGCTGGCGGCGGCCGGCCGCCCCGTCGACCCCGACCGGGTACTGGCGGCCCTGCAGGATGGCCAGGCGATGGACACCTGGCGGGCGATGATTTCCGCCCAGGGCGGCGACCCCGACGCGCCCCTGCCGGTCGCCAAACACCGGGAACAGGTGCTGGCCCCCCGTGACGGCGTGCTGGCGCGCCTCGACGCCTACGGCGTTGGCGTGGCCGCCTGGCGCCTGGGGGCAGGGCGCGCCCGCAAGGAGGACCCGGTGCAGTTCGCCGCGGGCATCGAGATGCACGCTAAGCCCGGCGATCAGGTGGTGGGCGGACAGCCGCTGCTGACCCTGCACACCGACACCCCGGAGCGCTTCGACCGCGCTTACGAGGCCCTCGAGGGCGCCTGGGCGCTGGCGGAGGATGGCCAGAAGGTGGTCCGCCGCCCGGTGGTCCTAGACCGCCTGCACTGACCCCCTCATATCCCGCGAACGTAGTGGTTTGGCCGGTTATCTTGGCCGTTATCGGGCTAAACCACTACGTTGACACGGAGGCCCGACGGAGATTCTGGCGGCGGGCGGCAGCCGGGCAGGGTAGCCTCAGGGGGTGTCAACGCTTTCGCTGGTCGACCTGATCCCGCTGCTGCCCAAGGTGCTCCTGCACGACCACCTCGACGGGGGCCTGCGCCCGCAGACGGTGCTTGACCTCGCCGCCGACGCAGGACACACCCTGCCCGCCAGCACCGCCGATGACCTGGCCGACTGGTTTGAATCCGCCGCCAACTCCGGCTCCCTGGTGCGCTACCTGGAGACCTTCGAGCACACCGTCGCCGTCATGCAGACAGCCGACGCCCTGCGCCGAGTGGCCCGAGAGGCGGTGCTAGACCTCGCCGCCGATTCCGTGGTCTACGCCGAGCAGCGCTGGGCCCCCGAACTGCACCTCGAGCAGGGCCTGACAATGCAGGAGGTGGTCGACGCCGTGCAGGCCGGGCTCGCTGAGGGGATGGAAGAGGCGCGGGCGGCCGGCCTGCCGATCCGGGTGCAGCAGGTGTTGATCGCGATTCGCAACGCCGACCGCTGGGAGGAGGTCGCCGCCCTAGCCGTGGCCAACCGCGACCGCGGCGTGTGTGGCTTCGACCTGGCCGGGGCCGAGGATGGGTACCTGCCGGAGCGCTTCCCGCAGGTCTGGGACCGGCTCGCCGCCGCCAACTTCCCGCGCACCGTCCACGCCGGCGAGGCCGCCGGGGTGGAGAGCATCTCCCAGGCCGTCCACTTGGCCCGTGCCGACCGGCTTGGTCACGGGGTGCGCATCGTGGAGGACATCGACTTCGTCGCCTCACCGGGTCAGGGATGGGAAGAGGCCGCCTCCGCCACCCTTGGCCCGCTGGCCAACTGGGTGCGAGACCATCAGATAGTCCTGGAGGCCTCGCCCTGCTCCAACCTGATGACCGGCGCCGTCGCAGACGCGCGGACCATGGATCGGCATCCGATCACCCGCCTGAAGGAACTCGACTTCGCGGTGACCGTCAACACCGACAACCGGTTGATGAGCCGCACCTCCATGTCGCATGAGTTCCAGCGCCTGGTTGTGGAGGCCGACTGGACCATCGATGACATTGCCGATGTCACCATCGCCGCCGCTTGGGGCGCCTTCATCCACCACGACGAGCGTCGGGCCCTCGTCGAGGAAGTAATCGTGCCCGGTTTCCAACGCCTGACAGGAGTGCAACTGTGACCGACCTGACCCCTGCCCAACTCGCCGCCTACATCGACCACACCCTGCTCAAGCCGGAGGCTACCGACGACGAGGTGATCGCCCTGGTCGAAGAGGGGGTGGCCCTGGGCTGCTTCTCGGTGTGTGTCTCGCCAACCTTCGTCTCCCTGGCCAGGCAGGCCGCCGCCGGCCGGATCAAGGTCGCCACCGTTTGTGGCTTCCCCTCGGGCAAGCACGTGTCCGCGATCAAGGCTGCCGAGGCCGCCCAGTCGATCGCCGACGGCGCCGACGAGGTGGACATGGTGATCGACCTCGGCGCGGCGAAGATGGCTCGCTTCGACCTGGTGCAGCTCGACATCGCCACCGTACGCGCGGCCGTGCCGGCGGGCAAGATCTTGAAGGTGATCATCGAGTCCGCGGCGCTGACCGACGATGAGATCGTCGCCTGCTGTGTGGCTGCGGAGGCTGCGGGTGCCGACTTTGTCAAGACCTCGACCGGCTTCCACCCGGCCGGGGGCTCTAGCCCCCATGCCGTCGCCCTGATGGCCAAGACGGTGGGCGGTCGCCTTGGCGTCAAGGCCTCCGGGGGTCTGCGTACCCTGGCCGATGTTCGCGCCGTGATCGCCGCCGGTGCCACCCGCCTGGGAATGTCGGCCGCCCCCGCCGTCCTGCGCGAGCTGGCCGGTGAAGAGGTCGACGCGCCCACCTCGGACTATTGAGGCCCAAGCCCGGAGTTAGGCGTCGCGCCGAGGTCCTCCGGTTCACCCCCGAAGTATCTTCGCTCGATGGGCCTGGCCCGAGGGATCTGAGGTGTCCCAGGGCCCCTAGCCTTGGCCTAGATTGCGGGGGCCGAGTACAGCCTGCACTCTCCGTCGAGGTCTTGGGCGACTCCCTGATAGGTAAAGCCGTGCCGTTCGTATAGTCCCTCTGCGTTGGTGGTCAGGTACACGTTGTCGTATCCGAGGCTGCCCGCTGCCCGGCGGGCGGCGGTGAGTAGCCTGCCCCCGATTCCCTCGTGGCGGCGGGCCTCGGCAACGTGCACCGCGCATACCCATGGCCAAAGGTCTTGGCGGGCGTTGAAGTCATTGGCGATGAGTCCCACCGTTCCGACGATCGACTCGCCGTCCAGGGCGAGGTACCACTGGGGCAATTGGCTGGTGGTCGAGAGCATGGCCGTGATGCAGTCGCGGTAGATCTCTCGGCCACCCCAACTGGCGGCGAGGTAGTCAACGGCCGCGTCTGCCAGGCTGGGATGATCCCGCAGGGAAACGATGTGGATGGGCACTGCGCCATCCTTGCACAAGGTGGATGCCAGGCGCTGCGGCCTACGGCACCGAAGGAGTGTCTGGCTCGCGGTCCCAGCGGCGGGTCGAGGTGTCCGGGGCGACGAGCAGCACGGTTTGGATGCCGGGGGCGGCGGGCGCCCAGGTCAGGTTGTCGGGGCCGGCGATCACGGCGACCGTGGCCCAGAGGTCGGCGGTTTGGAGGCTGGTGGGGCCGGGGTCAGCAATGACGGTTGCCTGGGTCACCGATTCTGCCGGGCGGCCGAGGGCGGGGTCGATGATGTGTGCCCCGCGTTCGGCGCTGCCGGAGGAGGCGATGGCGCCGTCTCGGAGGGACACCCGGGCGACACCGCGGCTCGGGTCGAAGGGGTTGGAGACGGCGATGCTCCACGACCATTCGGCGGTGGGGGCGGTGGCGACGCGCAGGTCGCCGCCCACCGTGACGCCGACGGCGGCGATGCCCGGTTCGATGGTCAGCAACGGGGCCAGGCGCGCCTCAAAGGCGCGGTCTATCGACCAGCCCTTGACCAGACCGGTTGGGTCGAACCAGCCGTCCCGCCAGGCGTCGAACCGGCCATCGGTGACGGCCAGGGCGTTCCGGCAGGCCCGCTCCACCTCCACCACCTGCGGTGGGGCGTCTGCAATGGTCAACTCCCCGCGCGCGATTCGTCGGATCGCCGAGCCTGCCTGGAAGGGGGAGAAGATGGCCTCGTCGTCGCGCATCGCGGCCAGGAAGGCCTCGGCGGCGGCGGCCATCCGAGTGGGCCGTCCCGGGTCCGTGGCGGCGTCTGGTGCCTCGATGAAGCGCACGGTAGCGACGGTACCCATCACCTCGCCGGTGTGAGTGGTCATCGGCGGGCCCCGTCGAGCGCGGACTGCAGCGAGTGGCGGTACCCCTCGGTGGTAAAGGTGGCGCCGGTCACCAGCTGGACCTCGTCTCCCTGGGTCTCGATGGTGTGGTTGATCAGTTCGGTGATGGCCCTGCCGTTGATGGCGCGAGAGTGACGGTTGTCGGTGCGGTAGACGGCCGTGACATCGACGATCCGCCCCTGCTCCACGGTGATGGTGACCCGCGTGCCAAGCAGCCCTACCTCTCCGGTGAAGACCCCATCTTGCAATGCCAGGCTCGGTTCGGCTGCCGGTGGGGCAACGGCGGAGAAGGGCGGAGTGGTGGGGCGTTCGCCAATCACCGCGGCCCCGGTCAGCACCCCGGCCGACAGCACGGTCAGGCCGGCATAGGCGGCGAGTTTCTTGCGTTCCATGGGGACTCCTAGAAGTTGAAGGATTCGGAGTGAATCTGGCCAGGGGGGACGCCGGCAGCGACCACATCACGGGTCACGCCGCTCATCCAGGGCGGCGGACCGCACAGGTAGACGTCGGTGGCCTGCGGGTCCTCCAGCAGGCCGGCCAAGACCTCGGCGGCGGGGCCGGCCTGTGCGGGCAGCCAGGTCAGGCCGCCGTCCTTCTGGCCGGGCGGCCCGATCTGCAGGTCCCAGTTGAGGCCACGCTCGGCAACCATCAACTCGATCTGGGTGCGCATCATCACATCCGACTCGACGTTCTCGCGGGAGATGAGGGTGGCCTCGCCGGGCTCCCAGTGCTGCTCGTCCAGGATGGACATCAGCGGGCCAACCCCGGCGCCGGCGCCGATCATCAGCAGGCGGTGGCCGTGCCGGCGGTCCCCGGTGACATTGCCATACGGTCCCTCAAAGTAGACCCGGGTGCCGGGGCGCAGCCGAGAGATGCGTTGGGTGCCGTCGCCCACCACACGGACGGCAACCGTGAACTCGTCTTCTCCCTGCGCGGCCAAGGAAAACGGGTTGGCGCGGGTGCGGCCGGGGCTGCCGAGAAAACGCCAGTAGAAGAACTGCCCACCCCGCGCCTTGAGGCGACCGAGGTCCCGGCCGCGCATGGTGACGAGCAGGCCGCGGGCGCCGTCGGGCTCCACCGTCGTCACGCGCAGGTGATAGTGCCACGTGCG
>WRIF01000071.1 GCA_009782865.1 Promicromonosporaceae bacterium | reverse complement strand
GTCGACGGTCTTCTCGTTGCGAATTAGCGGCAGTTCCAACACCCCGCCGGTCCGCGTGAGTTCTGCGTCAAGGGCCGACAGGTTGAACCACAGGTTGTTGGTGTGGAAGAAGCGATGTACCGAGGCGTCCAGGGAGGCCGCCATGTCGTCGGGGTGGGTCTGCGCGGTCTCGCGCTGGACAATCTGCCCATCGACCCGGCGGACCACCAGCTGTCCCCCCTTGACGTCGGCGGGGGTCTTGCGCGCCATCTCGGCGGCGTACGGGGCGCCGGAGGCAGCAAACCAGGCGGCGATCTCGGCCGAAGGGAAGGAGCCGAGGTTGTCGGCATTGGCGACCGACAGGTACTCAAATCCCGCCGCCAGCAGCGCCTTGACCGCGCCGGAGGCGTGCAACACCGGGTACAGGTCCCCGTGGCCGGGCGGGCACCATTCCAGGGAGGGGTCGGCGGGCCAGGTCACCGGTTCCAGGGTGTCGGCGGTCAGCTTGGGTTCCCGGTTCTGCAGGAGGGACAGCGGCAGTTCACCGACGGGCAGATCGGGGTACTGCGCCAGGTGGGCGAGCGTGTCTGCTTGCGTGCGGAAGGAGTCCAGGAGCAGAAGGGGCAGACGGGCGCCGGTAGCGGCGCGGGCCGCGCGCACCTGCCGAACGATTACGTCGAGGAAGTTCAGGGTGTTGCCCTCGTTGTCGGGCAGCACGGGCAGGAGGGTCTTGGCCCGCTGCATGCCCATCGAGGTGCCGAGGCCACCGTTGAGCTTCATCACGGCGGTCTTGCCGAGCGCGGCTGCGGCCACGGCGGGACTGACCGGGGTGGGACGGTCGAGGGTCGGCAGCGGGGAGACGTCCTCCTCGCGCAGAAAGCCCGAGGCTCCCTCCTCGGCGAGGCGGTACAGCCGGGAAAAGGTGCCGATCGCGGCGGCGTCGACGCCGGCGGCCTCCATCTTGGCGACGGCGGCCGATAGTCCTTGGGTGCTCATCTGCGCTGTTTCCTCTTTCCTAGGGGTCTCTATCTTGCGAGCGTAGTGGTTTCACCCGTTATCGACGGGTTTAGGGGGTGAAATCACTACGCTCGCGGGCTCTTTCTAGGCGGCTGGTCCGGAGGGGGTGGCCACCAGGAAGCCGGGGGCGGTCAGGCCCGCCGCGGCAAAGGCCGTGGCGACGGCGGCGGCCACGGCCTGAACGTCACCGGTGCGCACCAGGGCGATGGTCGACCCCCCGAAACCGCCCCCCGTCATCCGCGCGCCAATGGCCCCAGCCGCCCGGCAGGTATCCACCGAGAGGTCGGTCTCTTGGACGGTGACCTCGTAGTCGTCGCGCAGGGAGGCATGCGAGGCATCCATCAGCGCCCCGGCGCGGGCGCAGGCCGCCTCGTTCGGAATACCGCCGGCCCCCAGGCCGCGCTCGGCCAGGCCGATGAACTCGGCGGTGCGCCTGATCTCGGTCACCACATGCCGCACCCGCCGGACCACCGTCTCCGCCTCCAGGTCGGCGGGGGCAGCGCCCTCGTTGTGAGCCGCCTCCGCCGTTAGGGCGGAGCGGAGGCGGCTTAAGGTCTCATCCAGGTCTTGGTCGACCAGGGAGCGCAGCGAGCCAACCCCCAGGGCGGCGGCCGCCCGCTCACAGGCGGCCCGCCGCGAGGCGTACTGCCCGTCGTTGAGCTGGTGCGGCGCCCGCGTGTCGATCACCAGGAGCGCCAGCCCCGCCGCCTCCAGGTCGAAGGGCACCAGGCGCGCAAACTCCTCATCGGTGTGCCCCGGCCGGAAGTCCAGCGCGAGGGCTGCCCCCGGCTCACCGAGCATGGCAATCGACTGGTCCAGCCCGCCCGTGGCCGCCCCCGCGATCTCATTCTCCGCACGGATGCAGGCCTTGACCAGGGCGCGCCGCCCCGCCAGGGAGTCGGCCAGGCCCAGCCCGAACGCTCGGTCAAGCGCAACTGCCACCCCGCAGGTCAGCGCCGCCGATGACGACAAGGACGCCCCAAACGGGACGCAGCTGTCCACCGCGGCCTCGAAGCCGCTCACCGGATAGCCCGCCTCCCGCAAGGCCCAGGCCACCCCGGCGACGTAGGCACCCCAGCCCGGGGTCTGGCCGGGCAAGACTTCGGCCAGGGGCAGCGACCAGAGGTCCTCGGTCTGCCCCGAGCGCAGGGAGACCACCCCGTCGCCCCGCGGGCGCAGCGCCACAAACGTGCGATGGGGAAGCGCCATAGGCAGGCAGAGGCCGCCGTTATAGTCGACGTGCTCACCGATGATGTTCACCCGGCCGGGGGCACTGGCCACTACGAGGCTAGTGCCCCCGGCGGTCCCGGCGGTGTTGTTTGCTGCGCCGCTAGGCGGCGTGGGGTGGGCACTGGCCGCTGCGGGGATGGTGCCCCCGGCCGTCCCGGCGCCGAAGGCCGTCGCGAACAGCCTGGCGACGCGGGCGTTACCCTCTGCTTGCTCCCAGGCGGGCAGCCATTCAAGGTTCATCACGGCCCCTCCGGTCTAGGCGGTGGTCGAAAGGAAGAGGACGCCATGGGCCGGCACCACGGCATCGGCGGCCGTCACCTTCCCGGTGACCAGGTCGGTTGCCCCCAGGGTGCCGGGCACCACCGCCGGTTCGGCGGTGTGGTTGATGGCGATCACATACTCTCCGGTCGCGGAGGCACGGCGCACCACCTCGACGTCCTCGGGCAGGCCGGGCGGCGTGAGGCCGGCATCGGCGTAGACGCGGGACATCAGCGGGGCCAGTCCCTCGACGCCGAGCTCGGTCGAGACGTACCAACCCTTGCCCGCCCCCAGCCCGTGGCGGGTGATGGCGGCCCCGCCGGGCAGCGGGCCATCGACATAGGTGGCAACGGCCTCGGCCCCATCCAGGCGCAGGTGGTCGGCCCAAACGGTGCCGACCAGCCCTGAGTCATGTCCCTCCGCGCCGTCGTCCCAACTGGCAGTGAAGGACTCACCCTCCCGCAGGGGCAAGAACTCCTCGACCCACACGCCCAGCGCGCGGCGCAGCGGCGCCATGAAGCCGCCGGGGTGGACGCGGTCGTCCTGATCCACGATGCCGGAGAAGTAGGAGACCAGCAGCGTGCCGCCGCCCTCCACGTAGGCCGTCAGGTTGGCGGCCCCCTCCGCGGTCAGCAGGTAAGACTCCGGGGCGACCACCAGACGGTAGCCCGACAGGTCTTGGGTGGAGCGCACCAGGTCAACGGTGAGGCCGTCCCGCCAGAGCCGGTCATAGAACGTGGTGACGCGGGCGGTGTGGTCGGTGGCGTCGACCGACGGGCGCCAGTCCTGACCGAGGGCCCACATGGAATCCTGATCCCAGACGAGGGCGACATCGGCCTGGGTGCGCGAGCCGCGCAGGGGTTCGATCCGCCGCATCACCTCTCCGAGCTCGACCACCTCGCGCCAGATGCGGGAGTCGGTGCCGGCGTGGGGAACCATCGCCGAGTGGAACTTCTCGGCGCCTGAGCGCGAGGCGCGCCACTGGAAGAACATGATGGCGTCGGCGCCGCGGGCGATGTGGGAGGCGGCGTTGCGAAGCTCCTCGCCCGCCCGCTTGGCGACGTTGCGCGGCTGCCAGTTGACCCCCGAGGTGGAGTGCTCCAGCAGCATCCAGGGCTTGCCCCCCGCTACCGAACGGGTGAGGTCGGCGGCCAGGGAGAGCCCCACGTAGTTGCGCGGATCGGCGGCTGTCAGGTAGTGGTCGTTAGAGACGATGTCGACGATCTTGCCCCACTCGAACAGGTCGGTGCCCGGGCAGGCGATCGACATGAAGTTGGTGGTCACCGGCAGGTCCGAGAACCTGGCGATGGCCTCCTTCTCGATCAGGAAGCACTCGCGCAGCATGGCGTCGCTGAAGCGGCCAAAGTCCAGCTTCTGGGCCGGATTGACGATGGTGGTGGTGGGGGCGGGCGGCTCGATCTCGTCCCACTCCATATAGACCTGGCCCCAGAAGGTGGTGCCCCACGCCTGGTTGAGGCCGTCCAGGGTGGTGTACTTCTCGGCGAGCCAGCGGCGGAAGGCCAGGCGGGCATTCTCGGAGAAGTCCCAGTTCACCGGGGCGCCGTACTCGTTGTGGATGTGCCACATGGCCAGGGCCGGGTGGGAGTGGTAGCGCTCGGCCAGCCTGCCGGCGATGCGGGCGGAGAGGCGACGGTAGTCCGGGGAGGACGGGGCCATCATGCCGCGCCCGCCTGGCTGGAACACCGAGCCGTCGGAGCCAACCACTCGGGAGTCGGGGTACTGCCTGAACACCCAGGCCGGCGGGGAGGCGGTCGGGGTGCCCAAGGCGGCCTTGATGCCGTTTTCCGCCAGCAGATCAAGCAGGCGGTCGAGGTAGGAGAAGTCGAACTCGCCGTCGCGTGGTTCGATCAGCACCCAGTTCCACATGCCGATGGAGACCAGGTTGACGCCCGCCTCGCGCATCAGGGCCATGTCTTCCTGCCAGACCTCGAAATCCCAGTGCTCGGGGTTGTAGTCGCCGCCGTAGCACAGGCTCGGTAGGCTGGGAATCCAACCTCCGTAGGTTGGGCCGGGAATAAACGAGGCAGTCATGACGCTCCTTTGGGGTGACCGAGGGGGGCTCGCAATAGTAACGGAAGCATAACAGTCGCTGTGACCGGGCACAGTGTCACAGAAAGGGAAGAGCGTTATCAACTAGTTACACTTGCCTGGCACTGCCTGCGCTAAACAGTGGCTTAAGGGCGCCGATACGGCGATCTGCGCGCCCCATATTCGCTCAGGTGGCGCCAGTGCCTCGCCCCCGGTTGTGACCGGGCACACACCTGTTCTACCGTGACCGGGCACAGTGGCGGAAATCCCGAGCTAGCATTGGGATCACCGTACAACCGACCAGAAGCCCGATAGGAAGACGCGGGAATGGTCACACGGCGAGACGGCTACCCGGCCTTCTCGCTAATACCCTGAAGGGAATGCAATGAAGCTCCGTAAGTACCTGGCCGTCGGCGCCGTCGCGACCATGGCCTTCGCCCTCGCCGCCTGTGGCGACAGCGATGACACCGCCGCTCCCGCCCCCACCGAGGACGCCACCGAGGCTCCCGCTGAGGACTCGGCCGAAGACCCCGCCGAGGACCCGGTAGAGGACGTCCCCGCCGACGCCATCGACTGTGGCGACGACGACGTGACCCTGCTGGTGTGGGAGTCCGACGGCGCCGAAGGCCAGTGGATCGTTGCCGCCGGTGAGGCCTTCAACGCCATCTGCCCGAACATCTCCGTCAACTACCAGATCGTTGAGCTCGGCGACTCCGTCTCCCAGATCATCCTCGACGGTCCCGCCGGCATCGGCCCCGACCTGTTCGCCGCCCCGCACGACACCCTCGGCGCCCTGATCGAGCAGGGCATGATCTACGCCCCGACCGACGCCGCCGGCGTGCGCGCCAACGTGTCGGAGGGCCCGCTGGTCGCCGTCACCACCGATGGCTCCATCTGGGGCTTCCCGATCTCGGCCGAGACCTGGACCCTGGTCTACAACCGCGACCTGGTCGGCGGCACCCCGCCGCGCACCTGGGACGAGCTGACCTCCTTCATCGAAGAGTTCAACGCCGAGAACCCCGGCATGATGGGCCTGGCCTACGACGTCGGTAACTTCTACTACAACTTCATGTGGATGACCATGGACGGCAACCGCCTCTTCGGCCCGGACGGCACCGACGGCGCCCACCCCGAGCTGAACACCGACTCGGCCGTGCAGGGCTTCACCTACTTCCAGTCGCTGCGCCCGCTGATGAACAACGTCGCCGCTGGTGACCTCGACACCGGCACCGTCGACGGCATGTTCGCCGCCGGTCAGTCGGCCCTGCACCTGACGGGCCCCTGGAACGTCGCCAACTTCGACGACGCCGGCATCAACTGGGGCGCCGCCACCATGTTCTCCCTGCCGGGCCAGACCACCCCCGCCACCACCTTCTCCGGTGTGCGCACCATGTTCGTCTCGGCCTTCTCCGACCACCAGGCGGCTGCCAACGCCTTCGGCCTGTTCCTGACCACCCCGGAGATGCAGCAGCTGCGCGTCGACATGACCGGCGCCCTGCCGATCTCGACCTCGAACATCGCCGCCGACCACCCGGCCATGCAGGCCTTCATCGACCAGGTGGAGTTCTCCTTCCCGATGCCGTCCATCCCCGAGATGGGAGCCGTCTGGGAGAACCTGAACACCACCACCGGTAACATCTGGGATGGCGCCGACCCGCGCACCGAGCTGGACCTGGTCACCCAGGTGATCATCGCCACCGTCGAGTGAGCGACGCCTAACCGGCAATAGTCAGTTGGATCGCCCGGCCCCTCACCGGGCCGGGCGATCCGCCACTCAGTTGCTGGCCCGACCGACATCACCGCAGGGGTGGTGGGGGTCGGATCAACCATTGGGTTGAGCGAAACCAACAAAATGTAACGTGCTGCCGCAGGGGGCAGCCCCGGCAAGGAGGCCGCAGTGTCGTCCGAAGTATCAGCCGCATCCCAGGGTTCGCAGGTGGGCCTGGAGCCGCGCCCGCACTCCCGCGTCGAACCGGCCCCCTTGGTCAGCCTCGGACGGGTCAAGCTCCTGGCACTGCTCCCGGGACTGGCGCACCTGACCATCCTCCGCGACCGTGCCAAGGGCCTGATCTTCCTGGCGATGACCGCCCTGTTCGCCGCCTTCATGGTGATGCATGGCGGCACCGCCATCGAGAACCTGATCACCCTGGGCCACCCGCAGCCCGAGCTGCCTATCCGGGAGCGCGAGAACTCGCTGTTCATGATGATTGACGGCGTGATGATCGTCGTCGTCATCCTGATCTTCCTGGCGATGTGGTTCATCGCCTTCCGCTCGGCGGTCAAGACCGCCCGCGAGATCAACCTGCGCGGCCACATGGACGCCAAGCAGAAGAGCCTGTCCCACCAGCTTGACCGGGCCTTCCCGGTGGTGGGCCTGACCCCGACGTTCATCATGATCGCGTTCTTCGTGGTGGTGCCGCTGGTCTTTTCCGCCCTGGTGGCCTTCACCAACTATTCGCGGCCGAACCACCTCCCGCCGGGCAACACCATCGACTGGGTGGGCTTCGACAACTTCCAACAACTGTTCGGCGGCGACCACATGTGGACCGGGGCCGTCGGGCGCGTGGCCATCTGGACCGTGGTCTGGGCCTTCCTAGCCACCGGCACCACCTACATCGGCGGCATGCTGATGGCGGTGATCCTCGCCAACTCGCGCCTGCGGATCACCCCGTTCTTCCGGGCCATCTTCATCCTGCCCTACGCGGTGCCCGGGGTCGTCTCCCTGCTGGTGTGGCGCAACATGCTCAACGGGGCGTTCGGCACCCTGAACCGCACCCTGGAGGCGCTGCCCTTCTTCCCGGACGTGATCAACACGCCCTGGCTCACCGACCCGATGCTGGCCCGGTTCACCATGGTGATCATCAACCTGTGGGTGGGCTTCCCCTACTTCATGCTG
>WRIF01000070.1 GCA_009782865.1 Promicromonosporaceae bacterium | reverse complement strand
CCACCTTGCCGTCGTCGGGCCCAGCGATCTCCGTGGCGACGTCGACCGTGCGGGTGTTGATCCCGGCGTTGGCGATGGTGGTGGCCACCTCGACCACGGCCTGGTCGTCCTCGACGCGCACGGTGGTGACGCGCACGCCGTCGGGCGCAACGTGGACCGGCTCGTCGACGTGCAGGTAGACCGGTCTGATCAGGCCGGCCCCCGAGTACCAGCGCGAGTCCTCGCCGGTGCGCACCTCGATGCGCAGGGTGTTGTCCTGCCCAAACAGCAGGTAGGGGGTCAGGTCCACAAAGAAGCGGGCGTAGCCGTCGGCGCGCACCCCGGCGAACTCGTTGTTTAGGAACACCTGGGCGCGGCGCATCGCGCCCTGCACCTCCAGGCGCACCACCTTGCCCTCCCATTCGCGGGGCACGGCGAGGGTGCGCACGTAGGTGAAGGCCGCGTTCGGGTAGTAGGCGCCGGCACCCCGGCCGGGGGCGTCAGGGGTGCGCGCGACGTCACGCAGGGCGTCGTGCGGCAGGCGCACCGGGATGGCCTCCGGGATCGACGTACCCGGGTCGGCGCCCTCAAAAGGGCCGATCGGACGGCGGTAGGCCCAGCCGTCCAGGAGGGGCAGGGTGGTCATGGCGTAGCTCCTTTGTCGCGATCACCGGGCGAGCGCCATCCTAGGCCACCGGCCGGGCCACACCCCTCCCACCTGCGCGTCTGCGCCCGCCGCCGTCCCACAGCACCGTCGCCGCGACGGCGCACACTCCGGCCAGCCCGAGCGCGGCCAGGTAGCCCCTGCTCGGGTCATTCGGGTAGCCGTGAAACGGCAGGTAGCGGGTCCAGACGAACTCGCGGCTCTGCACCCAGACCAGCCCGAGATAGACGAGCAGAGTGATCCCGGGCCCCACCCAACGGTTGGTGGCCGCGGTGACCACCAGGCCGAGCGCCGCGAACGTGACCATGGTCCCGGCCATCGCCAGCAGGAACGGCAGGCGATCGGCTGCCCACTGTGTCCACGGGGTGTCCCACGCCTCGCTGGCCCAGATCGGGCCAGCCATGATCGCCAGGACCGGCAGGGCGGGGGCCAGGCAGAACAGGGCGGCCCACCGACGGTTGGCTCCGGAAAGGTCTCGGCTGCCGCTGGCCTCCCAAGAGGCCAGCCGCGAGGAACCCGCGAGCGCCGCCGATAGGCCTACCAGGAGCACCAGCAGCTCGAACAGCGAAATGAACCTTCCCCCGCCGGTGGCGTGCGGCACCGCGAGGTGCATCGTGAACCGGATCGGCAGGTCCGTCAAGAGCGCCGCCGCCACCATGAGCAGGGCGAAGCCGGCCCAGGGGCCCAACTGCCGGGGCCGGGCGTACATCCGCCACGCGGCTCGACGAGGCATCAGCCGACCACTGCCGGGTTCAGTTCGCATGAGTCGATTCGCTCCCGCTCCCCGTCTACCCAGGCGCGAAACTGCTCATCGGACAGCCCGTCGAGAAACCCGAACAGTTCCGCGTGTCGGCCGGGAGCGATTGGCCCCTGCTCGGTGAAGGTCTGCGGCACAAACTCCCGGCCGCTTCGCTCCACCAGGGCGATGGCGAGCGCCTCCGCCGCGGCCTCCTGACCGAGGAGCAGGTCGAACAACTCCTGATCTTCACCGACGTCGAAGCGATTCGGCATTGCCCGACATGATCGCAGACCCGAGAAAACCAAGGCGGTCTCGGTGGCGACCACATCCCAGAATCGTGCTTCAGGGTACCTTCGCGCCGCAGAGTCGACGTTCAGCAGGAAGAGGTCGGGGCGCCACTCAGGCAGAAGCGCGGAATCCATGACTGCCATCCGGCCGCCCGTCAGGGCCATCTGACGGCCGACGATCTCGGAGACGTCGTCCAGCAGGTTTGCGTGGGCCTCATGCAGGCAGGCCGACTCGGATCCATCACAGGCCATCGGGGGCGGGGCCTCCGGGCGCACCAACTCAGGGGTCCAAAGCGTCCCCAGCACCACCAGGGCGAGCGGCGGGGCGAAAGCCAGAGCCATCCGGGCGGCGGTGCGCCCGGGGGCGCCCGTGGCGCGTCGGCTCCACGCCGCCAGGCAGAACGCCGCCCCGATGGTCAACACCGGGAACAGCAGGAGCCGGAAGGCTGAGACCCGCACGTCGGCCACGTCTCCCACTAGTGGCCAGTCAAGCCCCCAGACCGGGAACACCGCGAAGGCCGGGTAGGGGGTCAGCTCGTTGAACAGCTCAGGGCCCGCATAGGTGGCCGCCCAGGCAAGAACCGCGACCAGGAGGTTCCAGCCTCTCGGCACCAGCGAGCCGAGCGCATAGCCGAGCACCGCCCAGGTTGGCACGGCCAGGATCGGCCCCAGCAGCGCCAGCACGTCGGCCGACCCGGCGGTAGCCCGGGACGAGGTGAGCACCAGCACGGCCGCCAGGGGCCCGAACGCCCCCATCCAGACCGCGATGCTCAAGCGGCCCACCACCCGCAGGGTCAACTGCCAGCCCGAGCGCGGCACCCACGGCCCTGCCGCCGCCGACCGACGGGAGGCGTTCTGCCCACACAGCACGGCGGCCACCACCACGCCCAGCATCGGCAGGACGCTCAGTTCCCGCAGGTCCGCCTGCAGGCGGACCCAGGTGGGCGGCGCCCAGCGCAGCACCGGCTCCAACACCAGTCCACCCCAGGCCAGCCCGGAGAGCAGGGCGAGGACCAGGCAGCGCGCCGGGATCACCGCCCCGCGCCAGGCGTGCCACAGCCTGCGGATCATGCCTCTAGTCCCAGCGCGATGGCCCGGTATCCCGCTTCCAGGGGCGAGAGCCGGGACGAGGGCATGGGAACCAGGGCGGAGAGTTCCTCGACCGTGCCGTCGAAGGCGATTCGGCCGTCCAGCATCACGAACACGCTGTCGGCCAGCTGGGCCAGGTCTTCAACCAGGTGGGTGCTGACCAGCACGATCCGGCTCTCCCCGAGGGCGTCCAGGTTGTGGCGCAGTTGGGTGCGCTGCATCGGGTCGAGGCCCACGCTCGGCTCGTCGAGCAACACCACCGCCGGATCGTGCGCCAGCGCGCAGGCGATCCCCAGCCGCTGCCGCTGCCCACCCGAGAGGCGCTTGGCCTTCACGCCCGCCCGGTCATCTAGGTCGACCGCGGCCAGCGCGACCCGGGCGGCGGCGGTGCAGGCGGCGGCCTCGACGCCGTTGGTCCACGCCGCGAACTCCACGTGCTCGAGCGCGGAAAGCGAGCCGATCAGGTCGAAGCGCTGCGGCAGGTAACCGATGCTGGGAGCGCCGTCCGTTGCGGGACCCTCGAATGTCACCGATCCCCCGCGCGGCTTCATCAGGCCAACGAGCGCGGCGAACAGGGTGGACTTGCCGGCCCCATTGGGGCCCAGCAGCCCATGCACCCCCGGCGCCATCCGCAGCGAGACGCCGTGCAACACCTCTTGGCGCCCGTACCCGACCGTCAAGTTGCGCACAGACAGCGCCGTGGGGGACTCCCCGGTCGAGGAGCCCCGCGGACTCAGGCGGTCGGTGATCATCGGCGCGCTCCCGCCTTCTGGCCGTGATAGCGTCCCATGGCCTTCGATCATCGTTGATCCTTCCGGGGGGGTTGTCGGACCCGCGTCGGCCCAGTACCTCGAAAGGTAGCCTGCTACGGGCACGTTTGACAAGACCCAGCCCCGACTGCCTACCCCCTACGAGCGGGCTTGCCGTGCAGGTGGGCCGGGCACCACCGCGACGGCAGGCCGCGGATCGACGGTTCGGTGGGGTCGCCCGCCCGCAGCGGGCTAGGCTGGCCCCTATGTCTCGCGGAATCGTGACCCACGCCATCGCCAGCCTGTACTGGAAGGCCTCCCGCTGGACGCCGGTGCAGGGCGAGTTCCCGCCGGCGCCCTGCGTGGTGATCGGCGCCCCACACACGTCGAACTGGGACTTTGTGCACATGCTGGCCCTCGCCTGGAAGAACCGGTCTCCGGTGCGCTGGCTGGGCAAGCACACGCTGTTCAAGGGGCTCGCCGGTCCCATCATGCGCCGCCTCGGCGGCATCTCAGTTGACCGCGCCAACCCCGGCGGCGTGGTCGAGGACCTGCTGGCCCGCATCGCCTCTGGCGAAAAGTTCTACCTCGTCATCTCCCCCGACGCCTCTCGCACCAATACCGGCCACTGGAAGTCGGGCTTCTACCGGATCGCCAGGCAGGCTGACCTGCCGGTGGCCCTCGGCTTCATCGACCGCGACACCATGACGGTTGGCCTCGGCCCCACGATCCGCCTCACCGGCGATGTTGGAGCCGACATGGACGTGATCCGCGAGTTCTATGCCGATAAACACGGGGCGCGTCCCGAGCGGCGTGCCGAGCCTCGCCTGTTGGGCGAGCATCTCAAGCCGTAACCCCTTCGCCGCGTTCACCGTAGTGAACAACGCGACCACATCCCCGCGATGGTGTTCACTGTAATGAACGCTGGGCTTGCAAACGGGGTTCGTGTTCACTACAGTGAACACCATGGCCGTCTTGGTGGATCGCAGCTACGGCCTGGCCCTGCTCCGCCGCTGGCGCGACCGCCCTCTGATCAAGGTGGTCACCGGCGTGCGGCGCTGCGGCAAGTCAACCCTGCTCGAACTGTTCAGGCGTGAGCTATTGGCCGAAGGGATTCCGCCGGATCAAATTGTCGCGATGAACCTCGAATCGCCGGACGACGCCCGGCTGGCCCCGAGCCACCTTGCCCTCTACGACCATGTGGTCAGCCGCCTGAACCCGAACGGCACCACCTATGTGTTCATTGACGAAGTTCAACTCATCGAGGGATTCGAGAAGGCGATCAACGGGCTGAACCTCCTCGACCAGGTAGACGTGTACGTGACGGGCTCCAACGCCAGTCTCCTGTCCGGGGAACTGGCCACCCTTCTCTCAGGCCGATCCGTGGAGATCCCCCTCTCCCCCTTCTCGTTCGGTGAGTATCTGGCCGGCCGTCGACAGCGCGACCCAGCAACTTCTCCCGACCGCGCCTTCCTTGACTTTTCTCGCTCCGGTTCCTTCCCCCTGACAGTGAGCCTGCTGCCCGACGTGGACGCCATCTCCGACTACCTCGACGGCGTCCTGAACACCGTGTTGATCAAAGACGTGATGGTGAGGCAAGGGGTGCGGGATGCGCAGGCGCTGCGGGACGTCACCGCGTTCTTCCTGGAAAACGTCGGCAATCAGACCTCCCTGCGACGAGTGGTCAACACCCTCGAATCGGCGGGGCGAAAGCCCTCTCCAAACACGGTGGAGCGCTACCTCACCGGGCTGCTAGACGCCTTCATCCTCTACCCCCTGCGCGCCTACGACACCAAGGGGCTGCGTCATCTCGACACTCCTGCGAAGTACTACGCCGTCGATCCCGGCCTGCGCGCGGCGGTCACCCGTCGGCCGAGTGATGACGTTGGGCATGTGCTCGAAAACATCGTCTTCCTGGAACTGCGACGACGCTATCGCAACCTGTGGATGACCCGCTCAGGGGGCGGTGAGATCGACTTCGTTGCCTCCGACGAGACGGGATTCACCTACTTCCAGGTCGCCGCAACCGTCAGAGAGCAGGCAACCCGCGAGCGCGAACTGGCTCCCCTGCTGGCCGTGAAGGATCACAGCCCGAAATGGCTACTCACACTAGACCCCGATCCCCCCATGGCACATGAGGGAATCCAACAACGCTATGTGGTCGACTGGCTGCTTGAGGGATAGTTGAGGAAGCCGTCGCGGACCAGGCGGCGAGCGGCCGGCAGTAACTCTGCCGTGAGCGCCTGCTGGTCCACGTCGAAGTAGTGGGCGATGCCACCGATCAGGTCGCCGGCGCTCAGGTCGCCATCGCAGGCGCCCACGAGCGCGGCGAGCGGGCTGCTCGCCTGGACGCCCCGCAGCAGGCCGTCGCCCTGCCGAATGATGATCACATTCGGGTCGGCCGCCCCGGGGGTGTAGAAGCGCTCCTCGGTGACATCGGCGGCCCTGACCAGGTGCGTAGCGAGCAGGGCGTCGTCGTCGTGTTCCCGCAGCCAGGCGATGGCGCGGAGCGCCTGGCTGAGGTGCTGGCCCAGCGGCTGGCGCAACGCCCCGCCGTGTTCTTCCAGCCGCCGCACCGGCTTCTGGCCCACCACCTTCCGCAGGGTGACGATGCCGAAGCCGATCGCCTCGACCTCGCGGGCCTCGAAGTCGTCGAGGTAGGCGCCATACGCCTTGGTAAAGGCGGCGGCGTCGCGGTCCTCGGTGGTGCCGCCGTCGCGCAGCCAGGTCTCGGCGTAGTGGGCGGGGTCGAGGGTCTCGCGCTGGATCACCCAGGCGTCGAGACTCCCGGCCTCGTCTAGCCAGGTGGCAATCCGCTCCTGCCAGGCCTGGTCACGGCGGTGCTCCCAGTTGGCGAGGAACTGCGCCACTCCACCAGGGTTGAGGTGCTGCCCGACGTCGGTGAACAGGTCGCGGACCAGATCGTCGCCGGAACGCCCGCCGTCGCGGTACTCGAAGTCTCCGATGGCCTCCGCCACCGCCCGGCCCGCCGCCCCGACGCGCGGGGTAATCACGAACGGCGGGTTGGAGACGATCAAGTCGAAGGCCTCTCCGGCCACCGGCTCCAGCATGGAGCCGAGCCGAAACTCGATGGGGTGCCCCGGGCCGAGGTTCAGCAGCGCGTTGAACCGGGCGAAGGCCAGGGCGCGCTCGGATACATCGGTGGCGACGACTCGCGGTCGCTCGGCGTGGGTGGACGGGCGGGCGTCATCACTCCCGACGGCTAGGTGGCGGGTGGCGTGTAGCGCCTGGATTCCGCAGCCGGTGCCAAGGTCGAGCACGCGGACGACGGGCTCGCGGATGGTGATCTGGGCGAGCATCTGGGAGGCGCCACCCACCCCGAGCACGTAGTCGTTGCGAACCTCCTTGCCGCTCGCCAGCTCGGAGAGATCGGAGGCGAACCACCAGTTGATCTCACCGCCGGCATCGGTGGCGTGGTACGGGAGCACCTCGACCAGCGCCTTAATCAGTGACTTCGCCTGTGACTTTGCCTGGCCCTCTGTCTGGTCGTCACTGGATAACTCCCACAGCCCAAGCTTCGTTCCGCCGGACACGGTCAGCGTGGGCAGGGCGGCGGCCACGTCGTCCTCGGGGACGGAACATCCCAGCATCAGCAGGCGGACGAGCACGGCGAGTCGGCGTTCTCCCGCGGACGACGACGAGGCGGCGCCGGCGGGCGGGTTCGGCGTAGGCCCTGCCGACCCGGCCAACAGCCGCTCCGTGACCCGCCGGGCGGGGAGCACCTGCTCGCGTTCGAGCGCATCCGCGGCCACCGGGCCGAGCAGCGCGGCAACGGCGTCCGTCGTGTAGCCGGCCCCCTGCAGGTCTGCGCGCAGCGCCGCAATCAGGTTAAGGTCAGCAAGCAGTGGCATCTGGGCATCCTACTTCTTGCGGACCGCTGCCGTTCTTTGACTGCTCCGTGAACGGTTCGGTGGTTTGGGCTACAGGTCATCATCCAGATTGAGTGCGCTGCGCAAAGAACGTCCCA
>WRIF01000069.1 GCA_009782865.1 Promicromonosporaceae bacterium | reverse complement strand
CACCTCCACGGTGTGGCCGTGGAGGGCGCCGGCGTCGAGGGCGCCCAGGTAGGCGTTGCCGAGCAGGTACTCCCCCGGGGCCAGTTCCAGGGCGGTGGTCAGGCCGGAGTCGAGGAAGAAGTAGCCCTCCTCGTCCGTGTAGACCGGCTCCCCGGCGAACGTCCACTCGGTGTCCGTCTTGGCGGTCTCGCCCGCGTGGGCCTCCTTGGAGACGCCCACGTTTTCGAGCACGATGTCACCGACGTTCTGCACCCGGGTGTACGAGCGGACCTCGCGGCCGGCGTCCACGGTCACGGCCGTCTCGGGGGTGTCGGCGTCACCGGCTCCCCCGGAGTCGGGCTCGTCCTCGAAGTTGCCCCGCCCGGCGGCCAGGAAGCGGCCGTAGGCGATCTCCACGGAGATGCGGGCGGTGTACCGCGAAGGGACGATCTCGTAGCAGTCGTCGTCCACGGTGCTGGTCGAGGAGGTGCCGTCGCCGTATTCGGTGCGGTAGGTGCCGATCACGTCGGCGGTGTTGGTGAGGTAGCCGGTGACCAGCGCCCAGGCGGGCACGTTGTGCCAGGTGCCGAGGCAGACCATGGACTGGCCGGGCTCAAGCACGGTGGTGGGGCAGAACACGTCCCCGATGTAGGGGTCGGTGACCACCACGTCGGTGAGGATCACGTCGCCGGTGTTGGTGACGGTGAAGGTGTACTCCACGTCGGAGCCCGGGCCGTCCACGTACTCGGCCTCGGTCGCCTTGACCAGGGAGATGCCCGGGTTGGGGAAGCGGAACTCGATGTAGTCACACTGGTCGGTGTCGCCGTAGACGTCCGCATTGGGGATGCAGCGGTCCAGCGGCGGGCGCGGGTTGCGGGGGGAGAACACGTTGGCCTGGTTGCGCAGCACGCGGCCGGGGGCGCGTTCCACCTCGGCCGAGACCGTGGCGGTCTCCACCTGGCCGGGCTGCATGCGCCCGATGGTCCACAGGTCGCCCTCGGTGGTGCCCGTCGAGACGGCCTCCCACACCAGGTCGGACAGGTAGTCACCGAGCAGGTCTTGGACCTGCACGTCGGTGGCCACGTGGTCGCCGCTGTTGCGGACGGTCAGCTGCCAGGTGAGGCGCGAGGTCTCCGGGTTGAACACCGGGGACGCCTTGTCGACCTGCAGGGTGGACGGCAGCTCGACGGTGGTGGCGGCCACGGCGCGGATCATCCGCAGGCCGGTGACGTCGTCCATCGCGTAGGCGTAGTTCACCAGCACGTCACCGGGGTCGGTGTCGAGGGGCGTGAAATACACCCGGTAGGTGAAGTTGTGGTGCGGCGCCAGGGGCACGGTGGACACGAAGCGCACGGCGGTGATGCTGGTGGCGTCGGCCGGGCGGGTGGTGGTCCAAATGCCGTCCGGGGCGGCGCCCGGCGTGCCGAGCCCGCCGTTGGAGGGGTGACCCGGGGAGGGCTCGATGGTGGTGGGATCGGCGGTGGTGAACCAGACCTGCTGGTTCGGGGCCACGATCTCGCCCACGGCGAAGTCGCCGCCGAGCACGGTGCCGCGCCCGTCGCCGTTGAACGGCAACACGTCAATCAGGTCCACGACGTTGCGGGGCAGGGTGTCGCCATTGGTGAACACCATGTCCCAGGCGGAGGTGCCGCCCAGGGCGATCACCTCGGGGGTGGACTTGACCAGGGAGGTGCGCCCGGCCATGGCGCGGGAGACGGTGGCGTTCTGCCGCAGTTGGGCGTTGGCCGTCGTCCAGTCGCGCATCAGGGCCTCGTCCGCGGAGACGATGGAGGCCATGGTGATCCGGTTTCCGGTGGGGAAGTCGGCGGTGGCCTGCAGGGTGATGGTCTCCGGTTCGACGTTGAGGGCCACCCCGGTCACGTCGAAGCGCAGCTGGGTGCAGGTGCCGCTGGCGCGCTCGCAGGGCACCCCCTCCAGAATCTGGCTGGGGGCCGGGCTGACCGAGCCGGGCACCAGGGTGATCCCGGCGGGCAGTTCGATGCGCACCTGGTAGTCCACCAGCAGCCCCTGCGTGCCGGGGCCGGAGCCGCGGGCGCTGTGGGTGGCGGTGTAGGTGAGCACCTCGCCGTACTGCGGGGTGGGCACGTCCACCGCGTGGGTGACATGCGGGAGCCACTGGATCGGGAAGAAGCGGTCGGCATTGGCCGTGGTGTGCGGCAGCACCGAGCCCGACTCCGGGGTATCACCGAAGTTGTTGTAGATGAAGATAAAGGGTTCGCCGTTGCGGGAACGGGCCGTCGCCATCCAGGCCTGCTCGCCGGGGCCAGCAGTCACCTCATAGAAGCCCCCAATCCACAGGGAGGGAATCGGCTCCGGGTAGTAGACCAGCCAGCCGGTGGCGTGTTCCGGGATCGAGATGTCGGAGATGTATCCTCCACCTGAGGTCTCCCAGTCCACCGTCACCGGTGTCCAGGCTGCGGTGTCGCAGCCAGCCATGGAACCGGCGTGGGGCGCGGACCCAGCGTCCAGCACCGGGTCGGTCGTATAGAACACCTGTCCCACCGGGAGCATGAACGACAACACACTGGCTTGCTCGTGAGTAAGGAGCAATCTGTAGGGCGTCGTAGTACCAGGCAGGTTGGCGTAACAGACCCGCAAGCTCTGCTGGTCGGCTATGTTTACCACCGAAATAGTAGTGTGCGACATCACCTGCGAACCGTGCGGCGCCCTGGCGTTGCCGTCATTGCGACCCCCTTGCCCGCGCAGAGCACTGACGTGCGCAGAAAACGTGGCGGTTGCGCGGTGCCAGCCTGACTGCCAACCTTGACCGCGCAACAGTTGGCCTCTGGCGCGGTTGTCGCCGGTGTAGCCCTCGGTGAACTGGTTGCCCTCAAGGTCAAAGGCGACCACATCGACCACATCCGCGATGAACGTCACCGGGTGCGGCATCTCGGAAGGGAACGGATGGAACTGAAACTCGAGGGTCAGGTTGGCAAACCACTGCCAGTTCGGGTCCAGATTGTTGCCGAGCGCGTCCACCGGGTTGAGCGATAGGTCGGCGTGATAATCAGGGATGGTGATCCGCAGGGTGGAGGGATCGAGGATTTCGATGTTTGATCGGTTCGGCTCCACCCAACCGCCACTGGCGGCCACCCCATCTCGGATCGAGTTACCCGCAGGCGTCGCCCTGAACTGCATGCTGTTGACGTGGTCCAACAGGTCGAAGGCGTCGCCCGCACCATCGGCCGCCTGCAGCTCTATGTTAAAGGTGATGGGGCCGACCGGGGGCAGGGAGCCCAGCGGGCGGGCCAGGGAGAACTCCATCCAGGTCACGGAGGCGGTGTTCATGGTGTTCGTGGTGTTCATCGACGGGGAGACCACCACCTCCAGCCCGGGGCGGGCGCCGGTCACGGTGAAGGGCTCCAGGTCGAGGCACGTGCCGCCCAGGGTCTCGGAGAGGCAGGCGGTGGTGGCCAGCACGGAGGAGGTCGAGGCGCCGGTGGCGCGGGCGATGAAGTTGGTGCGGAACGTCGAGCCGAAGGCGGTGTTCGGGATGACGCAGCGCCCGCCGCCGCCGGGCAGCATGGTCGACCCCGCAGCGCAGTTGGTCGGGATGGCCCCGCCGATGCCACCGCCCTCGACCAGCAGGTACACGTACACGTTCTGGGTATCAACGGTGCCCTGGGCCACGTCGTTAAGGTTCACGGCAAACTGGCCGGTTACCATCTGGCCAGGGGTCAGCGGGCCGGGGGGCACCGGGTTGCCTGCCGTCTCGGCAGGGGTGTTCCAGCGGGCGGTGAGCTCCGCCAGCGGCTCCTGCCGTCCGGCGGTCGGGATGGGCTCCAGCTCGATCTCGTCCTCCCCCAGGGTGACGGTGGCGATCATCTCCCCCGGCTCCGGGTTGTTCTCCGCCCGCGCGATGAAGGAGAACCGGAAGAGGGTGCCGAAGGCGGCCTCTGGCACCAGGCACTCCAGCACGCCGTCCACCAGCGAGGAACCGGGGGCGCACTCGGCGGGAATGTCCACGAGCGTGCCGCCCGAGACCTCCACGGTCACGGCCAGCGGGTAGTCCGGGTCGGCCTCTACGCCGAACAGGTAGACGGCCACCTCCCCGGCCGCGGTGCGGGCGGGGAGCAGCGGCTCGGTCGGCACGGTCCAGGTGGCGGTCAGTTCGGGGACGCCCGGCTCGTCGCCCGGGTCCGGCTCGTAGTCATCGTCACCACCGCCGTTGCCGTTGCCGTTGCCGTTGCCGTTGCCGTTGCCGTTGCCGTTGCCGTTGCCGTTGCCGTAACCATCGTCGTCGCCGTGACCGTCGTCGGCGCTGAGGTCGCGCGTCAGCAGTTCGTCGGAGGGCTCGCCGGTCAGGGCCGGGGCGGCGATGGCGCCGGTGCCGAGCAGGGCAATGGCCGCGACGACGGCGGCCGTAGCGGTGCTACGGCGGCGCCAACGCGCGAAGATTCTGTTACTCATGGGGTTTCCCGCTTCCTGGTTTTCTCTATGCGTTGAGGGGCAATCCTCCCCCTCGCAGGTGGAAACAAGGATGCCAATTTGCGCGGGCGCGGGCACCTACGAGGCGGCCGTCTCCCCTGGTTATGGCAGGTGTCAACTGGGCGCGGGACTGCCCCGGACCGCCCCTGTCAGCCACCCGGGGGACACTGGCTGCGCGTCCGCTCGGGCCGGGCCAAGCCGTCGTCGCATCAGCGTCGACCACGACCACGTCCTGGCCGATCTGCGCGACCGCTTCGACGAGGTACTGGACGCCCTGGAACGCGAGCACGAGTGGGTGACCAACCGAGTCACGCCCGGAAGGATCGTGCTGGGCGAACTTGGCGGTATCGAGACAGGGGTCCGCCAACTCATCCGCCTGCAACCGCTGGAGGTAGAACTGCACCACCTGCCCTCGGGCGCAACCCTGCGGGTGCCCACCCGCGAGGAGACCCTCCGCATCAAGGCCTTCTTGATTGTCAGACGCAACCAGGTGCGCGACTACCTAGATGTGGCCGCGCTGGCCGACAGGTTCGGCGTCTCCGACTCTGCCGCGACACTCCGCCTGATCGATGACTACTACACCGACCCAAGGAAGTCCGGCGTGCCCGTAGCCACCCAACTAGCCATGCAACTTGCCAGCCCGCAGCCGGCCGACCGGCAGACCATCGAACGGTTGAGCCAGTACAAGGGGCTGGTACCTCGCTGGCGCGACTGGGAGGCCATCAAACAGGTGTGCCACGAACTCGCCCTGGAGATGGTCGCATGATGCGCCTACGCAACATCGACGCCGACCCCATGCGCGTCGAAACCTGGGGAGTCGAGGGCATGCTTGAGGCGCTAGAGCGCGGAGACCTCCTCGACTGGCGCAAGATTCGCGCCACCATTGAACGCGACCCCGCCTCCGACGCGGCAGATGCGCTCGAACAGGCCCTGGACCTGTGTCAGTCCCCCGGCCCGAAGGCGCTCCTGGGCGAAGTTCTGAAGCGGGCGCGACACCCCGAACAGGCCGTGGCGCTGCGCCTGCGGCAGGCCGTCAGGCGCACGGGCCTAAGCCTGCGGGAGTTCGCCCCCCTGGTGGGAACCTCCCACTCGCGCCTGACAACCTACCTGGGCGGCAGGGTGCAACCCTCTGCCACCATGGCCTACCGCATCGAACAGGTGGCCGCCAGGCTCGCCTAGCCCCCCGCGCTGCTGCGGACCGTGGGCCCCGGGCCATCGCGGACCGCACGCCCCTCGATCAGGGCAGCCAGCCGCGGCGGCGCGCCTCCAGCACGGCGGTGGTGCGGTCCGAGACGGACAACTTCTTGAACGCGCGCGTCATGTAGGTCTTGACCGTGTGCGTGGTGAGCATCAACTCCTGGCCGATCTCGGTGTTGTTCTGCCCGGCGGCGGCCAGGCGCAACACCGCCAACTCGCGCTCGGTCAGCCGGGCCACCCGAGTCTCGTCTGACAGCCGCGCCGCCACCGAATCGGAGAGCGGCCGCTGCCCGGCGGCCACCTGCTCCACCGCCCGCACCAGGGCCTCTGCGGCCACCTCCTTGAGCACAAAGCCCGCCGCCCCGGCCTCCAGGGCCAAGATGATGTCGGAGTCGGTGTCATAGGTGGTCAGGATCAACACCCGGGTGCGGGCATCGCCCTTCGCGACGATCTCGGCCGTGGCCTCCACCCCGCCCATCTCCGGCATGCGCAGGTCCATCAACACCACATCCGGGCGATACGCGATGGCCGCCACCACGGCCTCGCGTCCGTTGGCCGCCTCCCCGACCACCTCGATCTGCGGCTGCCGGGCGAGCAGGGCCATCACCCCCGCCCGCATCATCGGATGGTCGTCAACCACCAACACCTTGATCGGCGTGGCCCGCTGGTTCCGGTCAGTGAGCAAGGCCTTCTTCCTTCGTGGTCGGAGAGGCGGGAACGACGGCGGGCTTGAGAGCGGGCGCGGGTACAGGCGCGGCGACGGCCACCACGGTGCCCCGGCCGCCAGGGCCATCCGTCAGGCTCAACTCGGCCCCGATGGCCTGCGCCCGCTCCCGCATCCCGGCCAGGCCGTGGCCGTCGGGCCGTAACGGGTCCCGGCCGATGCCGTCGTCGATCACCGTCAAGGTGGTCAGGGTCGGCTCGGCAAGCAGCGTCACCGACGCCCGGGTGGCCCGCGCATGGCGATGCACATTGGTCAGCGCCTCCTGCGCGATCCGCAGGAGGCCCGCCTTGGTGTTGGCGGACAGGGCGTCGGCCCGATCCAGGCTCAACTGCAGCGGCAGGCCGGTGCGCTCCATCCAGCGGTCAGCCAGCCGACGCAGCGCCACATCGAGGGGCTGATCGCCCAGCACGGCGGGCAGGCCGGCGGTCACCAGGGCGCGGGCCTCGGCAAAGTTCTCGTCGGCGGTGGCCTTGATCTGCTCCAGCCGCAGGCGGGCGGCGGGCAGGTCACCATCCTCGATCGCCCCGAGGGCGGCAACCGCCAGCACCCCGGTGGACGTGAAGCCCTGTGCCAACGTGTCGTGAACCTCGCGGGCCATCCGCTCCCGCTCGCGCTGGGCGCCCACCCCCCGCTCCTGCTCCACCAGCCGCGCCTGGACGGCGCTGACCTCCGCGAGCAGCTGGGCATTGCGCGCCGACATCAACATCGCCTGGGAGAGCGCCAAGCCGGCGAGGATCGACACCATCAAGACGATGCCCGTCCACAGTCCGTGCGTCAACCAGTTGTAGATATGAAACTCGAGGCTGGCCAGCACCGCAAAGCTGAGCCCGGCCATCAGCAGGAGCGTGTAGGCCAGCCCGCGCCGCCGCCGCCCGGCGGCGAAGACCCAGCAGTGGAAGAAGCCCAACAGCTGCAGCGAGACGCCTGCGGTGGAGTACACGCTGACCACCGGTACCACCACGATCATCACCGCCATGTAGGCGGTGGTGCGGCCACGGGCCCCCGTGCCCAGCGCCGGAACGCCCAGGAGCAGGTAGGCGGCCGCCAGGATGACGACGCCCGCCACCTCCAGCCAGGTGTGCCAGCCGGGGCCGTCGAGGGCCACCGACAGCAGGGCGGCGACTCCCAACAGCGACAGCGAGCCAAGGTG
>WRIF01000068.1 GCA_009782865.1 Promicromonosporaceae bacterium | reverse complement strand
GGGGTGATCCACAACGTGGGCCACGCCCGCGACCTGCTGCTGCTCTCCCGCCTGCCCCGCACCGCCGCGATCCTGTTGGCCGGCTCCGCCGCCGCCGTGGCCGGGGTGGTGCTGCAACTGCTGGTGCGCAACCGCTTCGTGGAACCCTCCACCGTCGGCACGGTCGAGAGCGCCCAGGCCGGCCTGCTCGCCGCCACGATCCTGGCACCGGCCCTGCCACTGCCCGGCAGGCTCGCCATCGGCGCGGCCAGCGCCCTGCTCGGCACCCTGGGGTTCATGGCGGTGCTCCGCGCCATCCCCCTCAAATCGACCGTAACGGTGCCGCTGGTGGGCATCATGCTGGGCGGGGTGATCGGCTCGGTCACCGCCTTCTTCGCCTTCCAATTCGACCTGATGCAGACCCTGGGCAGCTGGACCACCGGCGACTTCTCCAATGTGATCGCCGGACGGTTTGAACTGCTGTGGCTGGTCGGCGTCGCCGTCGTCCTCGTCTACCTCGTCGCCGACCGGCTCACCGTCGTCGGCCTCGGCCGCGACGTGGCCACCTCCCTGGGCCTCAGCTACCGCGGCTGGATGTTCCTGGGGGTGGCCATCGTGGCCGTCACCTCCGCCATCGTGGTGGTGGTGGTCGGCGGGCTACCCTTCCTGGGCCTCGTGGTACCCAACGTGGTCTCAATGATCTTTGGGGACAACCTGCGCCGCACCCTGCCATGGGTGGCCCTCGGCGGCGCGGGCTTCGTGCTGGTCTGCGACCTGATCGCCCGCACCATCGTGTTTCCCTTCGAGGTGCCCATCGGCGCCGTCATGGGGGTGGTGGGCGCCGCGATCTTCCTGCCGCTGCTGTTGAGGCGGGGGGCCGCCGTTTGATAGGCGAGAGGGGGCGCCGTCGGGCAGGGCGCGGGCCGCCGTCGTGCTGGCCGCCCTGGCTTTGGTCGCCGTTGGACTCATCGCCGCCTACCTCACCATTGGGGTCCAGGGGGGCTGGGACTTTGTGCTGCCGTTCCGTGGCCGTCGCGTGGGCGCCATGGTGGTGGTGGGGGCGGCCGTCGCCGCCGCCACCGTCGCCTTCCAGACGCTCACCAGCAATCGCATCCTCACCCCGTCGATCATGGGGTTTGATGCCCTGTTCCAGGCGATTGCCACGGTGACGGTCTTCGCCTTCGGCCAGGCGGCCATGCTCCGGCTGGGGACGATTGGCAACTTCGCCATCTCGCTGGCGGTGATGCTCGGCGCCTCGCTTGCCCTCTTCTGGTCCTTGCTGGGAGGGGCGCGTCGCTCCCTGCACCTGGTGCTGCTGGTGGGGGTGGTGCTCGGCACCATGCTGCGCTCGCTGACCCTGATGCTGCAGCGCCTGCTCGACCCCGACGCCTTCCTGGTGTTGCAGGGACGCCTCTTCGCTTCGTTCTCCGGGGTGAATCCCACGCTGCTGTGGGTGTCCGCGGCGGTGGTGTGCGGCGCCGTCACCGTCCTCTTTGCCCTCCGCCGGCGGCTCGATGTCATGACCCTGGGGAGGGAGACCGCCACCGCACTCGGCGTGGGATACCGGGCCACCACGCTGCTGGTGGTCACCCTGGTGGCGATCCTGATCTCAACCGCCACCGCCCTGGTGGGGCCGATCACCTTCTTCGGGCTGCTGGTCGCCAACCTCGCCTACCACCTGGCCCGCACCCACCGCCACGCCTGGACCCTGCCGATTGCCGCCCTGCTGGCGGTGGTGGTGCTGGTGGGCGGGCAGATCATCCTCGAGCATGGGTTTGGGCAGCGCACCCTGCTCTCGGTGATTGTCGAGTTCCTGGGAGGAATCGTGTTTTTGACCCTGCTGATTGCCGAAGGACGACGACGATGAGCGGGATGTCCGGCGCCGCCTGCATTGAAACGCGGGAACTGCTCAAGCGCTACGGCCAAACCGTGGTGATCGACGGGCTGTCCCTGCGCATCCCCGCCGGGCAGGTGGTTTCGATCATCGGCGCCAACGGCGCCGGCAAGTCCACCCTGCTGACCATGATCGCCCGCCTGCTGCCGGCGAGTGGGGGCACGGTGTGGATCGACGGCGCCGATGTTTCGTCCGCCAAGCCCGACGCCCTGGCGCGTCGCCTGGGCATCCTGCGGCAGGACAACCATCTGGCCGTGCGCCTGACCGTCCGCGAACTGGTCACCTTTGGCCGGTACCCGCACTCCAAGGGGCGTACCACCGCGGAAGACGTGGCCGCCGTCGATGACGCCCTGCGTTTTCTGGACCTGGAGCCGCTGGCGGGCCGTTATCTGGATGAACTCTCCGGCGGGCAGCGGCAGCGCGCCTTCGTGGCGATGGTCTTGGCCCAAGACACCGAATACATCCTGCTGGACGAACCGCTCAACAACCTCGACCTGGCCCGCGCCAGCTCCATGATGGGCCTGATCAGACGCCTGGCCCGCGAGCGTGGCAAGACCGTGATCAGCGTGCTGCACGACGTGAACTTCGCCTCGGCCTGGAGCGACTCGATCATCGCCCTGCGGGCCGGGCGGGTGGTGGCCCAGGGGCCGCCCGCCTCGGTGATCACCGCTGAGGTGCTCCGCGAGGTCTACGGCACGGAGGTGGCCATCGTGGAGTCCGGCGGGCAGCGCCTGGTCGACTACTTCACCTAGCTGCCTGGGCCTGCCGCCGTTCAGTGGGCGGGCCGCAGTGCGGCAAACAGGTCGTTGAACGCCTCGGTCATCGAGGGGTGGGTGAAGATCGAGTCGCGCAGCGCCGAGGCGGTGAGCCCGGCCCGCATGGCCAGGGCGACGGTGTTGACGATCTCATGCGCCTCGGCGGCGAGCAGGGACACGCCCAGGATTTCATCGGTCTCGGCATCAACGATGGCGGTCATCACCCCGCGCGGCTCCGCCACGATCTTGGCCCGCGGCGCTATCGCCATCTCCGCCACCCGCCGGCTGGCGGTCAGCAGCCGCCGCCCGGTGGCCCGCGCCTCGGCCAGCGTCATGCCCACCCGCGCCAGCGGGGGAGTGGTGAACACACAGTGCGGGACGGCCACCCGGTCCGCGGTAGAGCGACGCCCGAGGCCCACCAACTGGTCGAGCACCACCCGATGGTCGTCGTACGAAATGTAGGTGAACTGCGGGCCGCCATTGCAGTCGCCCACCGCGAAGACGCCCTCCGCCGTGGTGCGGCAGAACTCGTCAACCACCACCGCGCCCCGCGCGTCGACCTCGATGCCCACCTCCGCCAGGCCCAGACCGTCGGTGTTTGGGCGACGTCCCAGCGCCGCCAAGACGTGAGAGCCGGTCGTCGTGCCGTGGCTGCCGTCCGCGTCGCGGTAGGTGACGCTGGCCCCCTCCGCCTCGTCGGTCACCGCCACGGCCTGCGCGCCCAGCAGCACTTGCACCCCAGCCTCGGTGAGCAAGGTGTGAATCTCCGCCGACATGGCCTCGTCTTCCGCCTCTAGCAGGCGCTGACCGGCGTGGAGCAGCGTCACGGGAACGCCGTAGGAGGCCATCATCGAGGCGAGCTCTACCCCAATGAACGAGCCGCCCAAGACGATCAGGTGGGCGGGGGCCGCCGTGAGATCCAGCAGGCCGGTCGAGTCGATGACGTGTCGCGATTCGCGCAGCCCGGCAATCGACGCGGGAAGCACGGGCCTTGACCCGGTGTTGATGACCACGTGCTCGGCCTCGACGGTGAAAATCCCGCCCGGGCCGCTCACCCCGTCCGGCCTGGTTATTTCAAGGGTGCGCGGGCCGATGAACCTGGCCCGGCCGTCGAGCACCTCGCCCGTGGCGGGAGAGTCCACCAGCGCGAAGTTCTTGGCCCGCATGGCGGCGGTCAGCCCCTTGGTCTGTGCGGCGGCCGTGGCAAAGGTGGGCGCCTCGCCCAGCAGCTCGCGGTGTTCGGCGCGGTAGATGAGAGCCTTGGTGGGCACGCAGCCGACGTTGATGCAGGTGCCGCCGTACATGCGAGGCGACTGTTCGATGAGGGCCACTTGCCTGCCGAGCGCCGCCAGCCGCATGGCCAGGGTCTTGCCGCCCTTGCCGAAACCCACTACCGCCAGATAGACGTTTTTGTCTGCCATGCCTTGCAGTATGCCGGAACCTGGGCATTGCGGCGCAGCGAGGCCCGTCCCGGCCTGCCCTGACCTGCTTTGGCCTACCCCGGCCTACCCCGGCCTTACCCTGGCCTGCCGCGACCGATACCAAAGCGTGACCATCCGCCGGTGCCCAACTCCCGTGCCTTTCGCGCCCCGCCCGCCGGGGGGCGAGGGCGAACCCACCAAGATCGGGACAACGCCTCCCACGGCAACTTAGTCCTCGACGTATCTCGGCAGAACAGCGCCCGGCGTCGAGGGAGGCGACAGGGGTATCTCGGCAGAACAGCGCCCGGCCTCCGTCGTCGTCCAATATGCCGGTGGTTGGCGCCTCAAATAAGTGTTGTAGTAACGATCCCGAGAGGCCCTCGCGTGTCCAACCACCCCACGCCCGCCAGCCAGTCCTGGCTGGAGCGCACCTTCAAGCTGCAGGAGAACGGCACCAACGTCCGCACCGAGGTGCTGGCCGGTGTCACCACCTTCTTCGCCACCGCGTTCACCATCCTGTCCATCCCCAACATGCTCGGCAGCGCCGGCTCCGCCGACGAATACCTCGGCTGGGGCCCGGTTGACCTGCGCCTGGCCGCCGCCATCTTCATCGGCGCCACGCTGGCGTCGGCGGTAGGCACGTTCCTGAAGGCGTTCTACGCCAAGCTGCCGTTTGTCCAGGCCCCCGGCATGGGCATCGGCTCCTACATGGCCGTGACCGTCATGCCGTCGCTGGCGCTCCTGGCCGCCGACGGGATGGATCTCACCCGCACCCAGGCGTACCAGATGGCGCTGGTGCTGGTGTTTGTCGCCGGCCTGCTGTTCTGGGCCACCTCGCTGTTCGGCATCCGCCGCAAGATCATCGACGGCATCCCCACCAACATCAAGATCGCCCTCGGTTCGGGAATCGGGTTGTTCATCACGTTCCTCGGCCTGCGTCAGGGCGGCATCAGCCGTCCCTCCGGCGGCACCTTCGTCACCCTGGTCGACTTCTCCAACTGGACCCCCGACGCCTCCGGCACCATCTGGGCCCGCAACGCCGTCCTGGCCCTCGGTGGCCTCCTCATCATCGCGATCCTCTCTGCCCTGAAGGTCAAGGGCGCCATCCTCATCGGCATCCTGGTCACCGCCGTCGCCGCCTACCTCGCCGGGGCGGCCACCGTCCCCGACAACATGAGCTTCTCCATGGCCTACGACTGGCGCGCCTTCTTCGACCTCAGCTTCCTCCGCCTCGACTGGACCTTCTCCCACCTCGGCGGCGTGACCGCCGGCGTCATCACCACGCTGATCGGCATGGTCCTGGTGTTCACCCTGGTCAACATGCTCGACGCCCTCGGCACCATCGACGGCATCTCGCGCGCCAACAACATGGTGGACGAGAGCGGCGAGACCAAGCGTCTGGAGCAGGGCCTGACCGCCGACGCCATCGGCACCGTGGCGTCTGGCCTGCTCGGCACCTCGTCGAACACCACCGTGGTCTCCTCCTCGACCGGCATCCGCGAGGGAGGGCGCACCGGCCTGACCTCGATGACCACCGGCATCCTGTTTGTCGTCGCCCTGCTGCTGGCCCCGTTTGTGCCGCTGATCCCGACCGTCGCCGTCTCCCCGGCGCTGATCTTTGTCGGCTGCCTGATGATGTCCAACATCAAGAACGTCGACTTCTCCGACATCACCGAGGCCGTGCCGGCGTTCTTGACCATCGCCCTGATGCCGCTGACCTTCTCGATCGCCAACGGCATCGCCTTCGGCCTGATCTCCTACATGGTGCTCAAGCTGGCCACCGGCAAGTGGCGGCAGATTTCGCTCGTCTCGCTGGTGATCGCCATCCTGTTCACGCTGCAGTGGATCCTGTAGTTTTCTCCCTATGACGCGAACCCGCCGCCGCCTGGCAGCCCTGCTGTTGGCCTGCGGCGGGTTTGTCGTCTCTGGCTGTGCGGCGCCCGACGACATCTCGGAGGCCTACGCCTACGTCCTGATTGACGTCCGCACGCCCGAGGAGTTTGCGGAGGCACATGTGGTGGGGGCGTTGAACGTCGACTGGGCGGACGCCGCCGAGTTTGCCGCTTGGGCCGATTCCGCCGACCCCCAGGGGGAGTACGTGCTGTATTGCCGCACCGGCCGGAGGGCGGCCGAGGCGAAGGCCTACCTGGAGGCTCGTGGGTTCGGCTCGGTCCTGAATGCCGGCTCGCTGGCGCAGGCCGCCGCCGCCCTCGAGCGGGAAATCGCCACGGGATAGGGGAGGCGCATTCAGCGCCGCTCAACTTTCGCAACGAGACCGTTGCGTAATACCGTTTAAGCGTGGATCTCGCGCACTGCATGGCCGGCACTGCCGCCGAGGTTCTCCGGCTTGACCTGGGCAAACCCGAGGTGGCGCGCCTGTCTGACCTGGGGGTGCGGCCCGGCCAGGTCATCCACGTGGTGCAAAGTGCCGCCTTCGGGGGGAGGGTGGTGGCCGTCGGCGCCGACCGGATCGCCATCGACGGCCGGACGGCCAAACGCATCGAGGTGACGACGGCGCCGCAGGAATCGGCGTTACTGGAGACGGCGCCAACGGGCACGGCGTCGGCCGACACAGCGCCGACGGGCGTGGTGCCGATAGACGCAGCGCCGCAGGCGAAGACATGAGTTGTCACGAGGCGCCCGCGCAACACCTGCGCGGCAGCCGGCCCACCATCGCCCTGGTCGGCAACCCGAACGCGGGCAAGTCCACGCTGTTCAACGCCCTGACCGGCGCCCGCCAGACCACCATGAACGCCCCGGGCACCACCGTCGAACTCACCACCGGCACCTGGCGGCTGGACGGCCAGGCAATCCGGGTGGTGGACCTGCCCGGCACCTACTCGCTGACGCCCCGCAGCCCCGATGAACAGGTGGTCGCCGATTACCTCTCGGGCCATATAGCCCGACCCGATCTGCCCGGGGTCGATGTGCCCAGCGCTGATCTGCCCGGCGCCGAAATGCCCAAGGCCGATGTGCCCAGGCCCGACCTGTGTCTGGTGCTGCTCGACGCCACGGCGCTGGCCCGTTCCCTGGACCTGCTGGCCCACGTCCTGTCCACCGGTCTGCCCGTGGTGGGCGTGGTGACCATGTCCGATGTGGCCTCCCGGCGAGCCGTCAATCCCGACCTCGAGGCCCTCGCCGCTGCGGCCGGGATAACCGTGGTCGCGGTCAACCCGCGTACGGGCGCCGGGATCGAGGCCCTCGCCGCCGCGCTCGGCCAGGCGCTGCCCGCCGCTTCCTTGCCTGAGTCCCTAGAGCCCACAGGGCTCCCAGCGCCCCCTGGGTCTCCCAATCCTGCGGGGCCTTCAGGGCCTCGCTCGGAGTCCCGGGAGCTTGCCCTCCTGGTGAGCCCCGAGGCCCGCTTCGCCTGGACCGAGCGCGTGCTGGCAGCCGCGCTGCCGGGGCCCCCATCCGGCCGGTCACCTCCACCTCTGACCGGATCGACCGGGTGCTGCTCCACCCCTG
>WRIF01000067.1 GCA_009782865.1 Promicromonosporaceae bacterium | reverse complement strand
CGCTGCTCGGCCGAGCGGCCATGCACCCCAAACACGTCCTGATCCCCCCGCACCAGGCGCAGGCGCTCTCCCCCCACCACCCGGCCCAGCGCCGAACCGCGCGGCGAGGTGATGATCACCCCGGTGTTGACCGCCAGCGGCCCCGCCTCGACAAGCACGGCCTCATCCAGGGTGGCCAACGGAATCTCGTTGTCCGACCACAGGGCAGACATCTGCTCATCGGAGAGGTAGAGCGCCGTCATGCCCGTCCAACCGGTCTCAAACGCCTGCTCGGCGCGGTACTCCTGCGCGTCCAGCCCCACCGACGAGGCCTTGATGCGCAGCGGCAGGTCCTTGGAGATCACCACCACATGCAGGCCGTTCTGGGCGAGGTTGGCGGCCACCGCCAAGATCTTGGCGTCGTTGGAACCGTCGCGAAAGCCGGCAGGCAGCACGGCCTGGTCTATCTGGTTGATCTCCACGCGCAGCGTGCCGCCATGCTCCCCCTTAGGGATGGGGCGGTCCAGGCGGCCGTGAACCAGGCGCAGGTCGTCGAGGAGGCGCAGGGCGGCGCGGGCAAAATAGCCGAGTTCGGGATGGTGACGCTTGGCCTCCAGCTCGGTGATGACCACCACGGGGAGCACCACATCGTGCTCGTCAAACCGGAGAAAGGCCTTCGGGTCAGACAACACCACCGAAGTGTCAAGGACATAGGTCAGGCGTTCTGGCTTCGTCGGCATCATGAGGCCACGCTACGCCCGCGACCAGACAGACGGGCGGAGTTGCGGGCGTGTTGGCGCGCAACGGTCGAGCACGACGACGGGCCAGCGACGATGGGCCAGCGACGACAGACCGGCGCCGCCACACACCGCCAGCCGCGCCCTGTTGCGAACCGCTAGGCGCACGGCCGCGCCCAGGCGCAGGGCATCTTGATTCAGGGCACCTTGATCCGGTGCACATTGACTCAGGGTCCCTGACTCAGGGCACTTTAATCCGAGGCACCCCGATCCGGGCGACGAGACCGAAGTTGGGGGCCGGGCGGGCGGTAAGCGTGAGGGCGCCTCCCACCGACCTAGCGGCGCCGTCCACAATGCTCAGGCCCAGGCCCAGGCCGTCGCCGCTCAACCGGGTGTGCTCGCCACGCTGGAATGGCTCAATCAGTTGCGTGATCTCCACGGAGGTCAAGTCGGGTCCGTCACTGGCGACTTCGACCCAGCAGGCGGTGTCGTCCGCCCCCGTGGTGACGGTGATCGGGCTGCTAGCGGTCCCGTACTTGATGGCGTTATCCAGCAGGTTTCCCAAGGCGAGCGCGGCCACCGTCTCGTCAATCGCCGCCGGTGCCTGCCCCTCGGTCACGATGGCCAACCGCTGCCTGTTCTCGGTCGCCTGCTGGCTGTACCGCCGGGCCGACGCCGCCACCACTTCGCCCAGGTCACAGGGGGCGGCAGGGGCTGGGGCTCCCCGGCGAGTCCGCGCGATGGTCAGGAGCGCGGCGATGAGGTCTTCGCTCTGCCTGGTGGCGTCGAGGGCTTCGCGGATGTCTGGTTCCAGGTCCGAGGGGACGCGGCCCTGCAGAAGGGGTATCTCAAGGGCCGCATGAGCCCTGGTCAAGGGGGTGCGCAGCTCGTGGGAGGCACCGGCAACGAACCTGTCCTGCCGCTCAAAGGCCTCCTCCAGGCGCTCCAGCATGGAGTCAATCGTGTCACCAAGAACCTTGATCTCGTCGTCCGCCCCCGGCAGGGCCAGTCGCCGGTGCAGGTCGGTCTCGGTGATGGCCTGGGCGGTGGCAGCCATATCGGTGAGACGGGTCAGGGTATGCCGGGACATCAGCCAGGCCGCCACAGCGCCGATGAGGATGCAGGCGATCAGGATGGCCACCGACCAGGAGAGCAGCTGCCGGAATACCGTGTCCACCTGGTCCGCGATCCGGGAGTCGATTATTTCCTGCACTTCAGGCGGTATCTCCGAGTCACCCCGTGACAGGACCACCAAGGGCCCTGCCCCCACGAACGTTCCGCCACCATGCACGGACTGCACTACCCCAAAGTTGCTGGTGACCAAGTGTCTGACGATGAGATACAGCACGGCCACCAACACCACTGAGGCTAGCGCCAGGGTGGCGGTGATCAAGGCCGTCAGCCGACCGCGAACCCCGAGGCGAATGGCACCACGCATCATGACGAAGCCTCGGGGGCGACAACCACCCGGTATCCGAAGGCGGCGCCGCTCTCGATGGCCCGCGGATCGACAAGCTTGCGGCGGAGCTTGAAGACGGTGGCCTTCACCACGGCCCGATCAGGCTCAACCGTCTCATGCCATACCTCGTCCAGCAGTTCGTCAACGCTCACCCAACCGCCCTGGGCGGTTAGCAGCACATCCAGCACGGCGAGCTCCTTTGGGGTCAGCGACAGGGGCATTCCTGCCTGCTCCGCGGTGCGACGGGCGGCGTCGAGGCGCAAGGAGCCGACCGCGACGATGGCCCCTGCCGAAGGCGCCCGCCGGCCGAGCGCCCGCAGGTGGGCCAGGAGTTCGAGGTAGGCAAACGGCTTGGGAAGGTAGGCATCGGCACCGAGATCGAGGCCAGCGACGCGATCATCGAGGGTTCCGGCGGCAGTGAGCATCAGGATGCGAACCGGGTGTCCCTGGGCGCGCAGGGCGGCGCACACCGAGTCCCCGGAAACGCCCGGTAGGTCACGATCCAGGATGACGACGTCGTAGTCGGAGGCACCCAGGCGGATCAGCGCCTCGGTTCCGTCGTGGACGGCATCGACGGCCCAGCCCTCGTTGCGCAGACCCCTAGAGAGGGTGGCCGCAAGCCGCCGGTCGTCTTCGACGATCAGTACCTTCATACCGAACATTGTCCCGCAGCGGCGGTAACCGACCGGTTACTTTGCCGGGCACCCTGGCGTTACCGACCGGCCCCCAGGATGGGGGCATGAACAATCAAACCCACCCCCGCCGTTCCCGCCACCCCCGCACTGCGGTCGCCTGCACCGCCCTCGCGGCCGGCCTCGGCCTTGCCTCCCTCGGCGGCTGCGCCTCCTCCGGCTACCTGCCCGCCGCCACGAGCACCGCCGCTCCAGACCCGGCAGGGGTGGAGACCATTCCCGCTGCGCCGTCCCCTGAAACCCCAGGCGCCTCCGATGACCCCATTGGCCGCTTCCTGACCTGCCTGCAGGCCAATGGAATCGAGGCCGACGTCGTCGGCGGGATCGGCTTTGTCATGGTGCCCGTCTCGGATGAGGCAGGTGCCGCCCACAGCGACCTTGAACTGGCCCGCCTGCGGCCCAGCATCGATGGCCCCACCTGGGCGGCCCCGGCCTCTGCCGACTTCTTTGCCGACGACCCCCAAGCCTTCGACGCCTGGCTCTCCTGCGAGGAGCAGGTACCCGACTTCGCCCAGCCCTCACTAGAAGAGGCGACGGCGGGTAACCAACAGCTCTCCACCAACGACGATGCCCTCCGCTTTGCGCAGCGTGCCCGCGAGGCCGGTTTCGCCTGGGTGGCCGACCCCGACCCCACCTTCCCGGGAATCGTCATCCCCGCGCAGGTCACCGCCACCGATGTGCGCGCCCTGTTTGAGGCCGTCTGGGAGGAAGGCGACCTCTTCTCGATCAACCTGCAGTCCACCGACCCCGCCGTCATCGACGTGGTCATGGAGTTCATGGCACCGTGAACGCCCGCAAATCCTCCCGGCCGCGGCGCCTCCTGCTGGTGGTGCTGACCGCGGCGCTCGGCGTCGGCCTCGGCGTCGTCGCGCAGCGCCTGCTCACCGATTCCGAAGCAGCCACGTCCGCGAGCGCCACCGAACCCATAACCACCCCGGTGGAGTACGGGACGCTGACCAGTGACCTGCGGCTCAACGGCCGCCTCTCGTTTGGCGAACCCGAGCCGCTGCCGGTGGCACAGGGAATGATCACGGCCCTGCCGGAGGTCGGGCAGGGTGTAGGTCACGGGGAACCGCTGTTCGCGGTTGACGGCAGCCCCGTCGTCCTGTTCACCGGGGAAGCGCCGTTTTGGCGGGACCTGTCCACCGCCACCTCCTGTACCCGCGAACGGCCCTGCGCGGATGTCGCCCAGTTGCAGCGCAACCTGATTGACCTCAGCTTCCTGGATACGGCGGAGCCGAGTGGGCGCTTCGACGATTCCACCCGACTCGCCGTGCGGGCCTGGCAGCGGGAGTTGGGAGTCGAGGTGACCGGACGATTCGCGGCGAACTCCGTGGTGCTTGCCCAGGCTGCGCCCGTCCGCATCGCCAGCGTGTCGGCGCGGCTGGGGGATACGGGGGTCAGCCCGGCGACGATTGGGGCGACCGCCATGCACGGCAGTGTCCTGCTCACGGAGGCCCAAGCCCGCGATCTGGTCCCCGGCACGGCGGTCACGGTGGCCCTGCGCGACGGCACCGAGGTGCCGGGCGTCCTTGCCGCAGTTGATGGTGGCGGTGAACCGCTGCCGGACGGCCAGGGCACCACTCCGGCGACCGCCACCGTGGACATCGCGGATCAGGAGGCCCTGGCGGGGGCCGCCGGGAGCAGCGTCCGCATCACCGTCGGCCCGCAAGGTCCAGGCGAGGAGGAGACAGCCACCCTCATCGTCCCGGCCACCGCCATCCTGGCCACCGTCGATGGCGGATACGCGGTCGAGGTGTGGGACGGCGAGGCCTTCCGGCGGGTCGACGTAGAGATCGGCCTGGTGGCAGACGCCCGCGTCCAAATCCTGGGCGGTGCCCTGTCCGCCGGTGACCTGGTGGTGCTGAGCAGATGAGCGCCATCCCCGTGATCGCGGCCCATGAGGTCTCGAAGGCCTATGCAACCGGTGGGGTCGACATGACGGTGTTGCAGCCGACCTCCCTGACCATCGATCCAGCAGAACAGGTAGTGATTGTCGGGCCCTCCGGCTCGGGGAAGTCCACCCTGTTGACCATTCTGGGCACCCTAGAAACGCCGTCCACCGGTCGGGTACTGGTGCAGGGACGCGAGGTGACCGCCCTGCGCGAATGGGAACGCTCGGCCGTTCGTGCCCAATCCATCGGCTTCGTCTTCCAACAATTCCACCTGATGCCCACCCTGACGGCCGTCGGGAACGTGGCTACCGGCCTGCTCTACTCCGGGGTCAGCCATAGCGAACGCAACCGGCGGGCGGTGGCCGCCCTGGAGTCGGTTGGGCTAGGCCATCGGCTTGGGCATCGGCCAAAGATGATGTCCGGCGGGGAACAGCAGCGGGTGGCCATCGCCCGCGCCCTCATCCGCAAGCCGGCGGTGCTCTTTGCCGATGAACCCACCGGCGCCCTCGACTCCGCCACCGGCGAGATGGTGATTGACCTGCTGGCGCAGGTCGCAGACCGGGGCACCGCCGTGGTGATCGTCACCCACGATCATGCCATCGCCGCCAAGTTCGACCGGCGGATTCAGATCCTCGACGGTCACGCCACCCAGGAGGTCGGCCATCATGGTTAGCCCCCTCCCCCGGCTGCGACGGAAGCACCTGTCCCCGGCCGACCTGTCACGCACCGCCCTGCTGGGCGTCACCGGGCGCCCGCAACGCACGGCCCTGGCCTCGCTCGGCATCGCGCTTGGCATCGCCTCCCTGGTCGCCCTGACCTCCGCTGCCGCCTCCAATCAGGCGCACCTGCAGGCCGAGTTCGACGCCATGGGAGCCAACCTCGCCATCGTCACCCCCGCGCGCGATCCCGGTGGCGAACAGGTGCCGCTGCCGCAGACCGCCCCTCAAGCGATTGCCCGGCAAGACCACGTCGAACGCATCGGCGTAATGGAGACCACGCCTGCCGGGCTGGGCGTGTTCCGCAATGACCTGGTTCCGGCCACCGCCACCGGTGGCCTCTCGGTGGCCGTGGCCCGCCCCGATCTACTCGCCGCCCTCGACGCCCACCTGGCCGCCGGGCGCTGGTTCGACGACGCCACCCGGGCCCTGCCCGTAACCGTGCTGGGGGCGACGGCCGCCGAACGCCTCGGAATCACTCAGCCCGGCGACCTCCTCTACATCGGCGGGCAGTGGTACGGCGTATTGGGCATCCTCGCTGACTCGGGCCTGGCAGGGGGCGACATAGACACCGCCGCCATCCTGGGCGACCAGTGGGTGCGTGCGGCCTTTGCCGGCGTTGATGACATCGGGGAGATCTCCCAGATCTTCGTGCGCGCCGCCCCTGGCAAGATAGCCGACCTCCGCCAAACCCTGGCTAGCGCCGCCCGCCCCGGCTCCCCGCAGTGGGCGAACTTCAGTGGGATGGGTGACCTGATCGCCGCCCGCGAGATGACCGACGACGCCCTCGCCACCCTTGGTCTCGCCCTTGGCGGCATCTCCCTGGTGGTGGGGGGAGTCGGGATAGCCAACACCATGATCGTGGCGGTCATGGAGCGACGGGCGGAGATTGGAGTGCGGCGGGCGCTGGGCGCCCGGCCCGGCCAGGTGGCGGCCCAGTTTGTCACCGAGGCCGCCGCGCTTTCCGTGCTGGGGGGCCTAGGGGGACTGACCCTCGGGGTGGCGGCGGCGGTGACCATCGCCCAGGTGAGCGCCCAGCCGCTAGCGATCCCCGGCCTGGTGCTCTTGGCCGGACCCGCCATCTCCCTGCTGATCGGCTGCCTGGCCGGCCTGCAGCCCGCCGTGCGCGCCGCCCATGTTCCACCAACCGCCGCCCTGCGAGCGGCCTAGGGCGCCGTCACCGACGCTTTGGAGGAAACCTCCAAAACCCGCCGCGCATCCTGAGGCATTTCGTTGCCATCGCCCCCCGGGCTCGCCTAGCAAGATTGACCGCATGAGCCAAGAGGTAACCACCGAATCCACGCAGCCGCTGCGCTTGACGCTGCCCGAAGCCACCAACATCGACGCCATCCTGCGCGAGCGCCTCCGAGTAGAGCCAGACTCGACCCTGGCCGAGGTGCAGCGCGGCGAGACGTGGGAGAAGGTCTCCGTCGCGGAGTTCAACCGCCAGATCGTGGCCGTGGCCAAGGGCCTGGTCTCCCTGGGCATTGACCCCGGCGACAAGGTCGGCATCATGAGCCGCACCCGCTACGAGTGGACCGTGCTTGACTTCGCCGCCTGGGCGGCCGGCGCCGTCCCCGTGCCCATCTACGAGACTTCATCGGCCGACCAGGTGGAGTGGATCCTTTCCGACGCCGACGTCTCGGTGCTTGTCGTCGAGACCGACGCCAACGCCGCCACCGTGGCCTCGGTCCGCGAGCGCACCCCCCTCTGCCGCGAGGTACTGGTCCTCGACCCCGCCTCAGGCGCGGGTGAGGGCGGCGCCATCGAGGCCCTGACCGCGCTCGGCGCGCAGGTCCCGGACGCCGAGATCGAGCGCCGCCGCCACCTGTCCACCCTCAACGACCTGGCCACCATCATCTACACCTCCGGCACCACCGGCCGCCCCAAGGGCGTCGAGCTGACGCATGGCAACTTCGCCATGACCGCCCTCAACACGGTCGCAGACATCCGCGAGGTCTTCAACGGGCAAGGCCGCGCCATGCTGTTCCTGCCCCTGGCCCACGTCTTCGCCCGCTTCGTCGAGGTCATCGCCGTGGCC
>WRIF01000066.1 GCA_009782865.1 Promicromonosporaceae bacterium | reverse complement strand
CCCTGTTCCAGGAAGCGGCCGGGTTGGATCATGGGGGGGGACTTGGTGGGGCCCTCCCGCCTCTGGGCGCGGACGGTGGCCCGCATCGATCCCGAGTGGGCCGAGCCGCTGGCCGGGGGCATCGCCAAGCGCACCTACTCGGACCCGCGCTGGTCCAAGCGCAACGGGGCGGCGATGGTGACCGAGAAGGTGCTGCTCTACGGAGTTCCCATCGTGGCCGACCGGCAGATCCTCTACGCTCGCGTGAATGCCCCGGCCGCCCGCGAGCTGTTCATCCGGCACGCCCTCGTCCAGGGAGAGTGGTCCACGCACCATCGCTTCTGGCGGGACAATCAGGCGACCTTGGCGGAGGCGGAGCAGGTTGAGGCGCGGGCCCGACGGCGGGGCTTGCTGGCCAGCGACGACGACCTGTTCGACTTCTACGACGAGCGCCTGCCCGAGCAGATCGTCTCGGCCCGGCACTTCGACCGCTGGTGGGGCAAGGCCCGGCGGGGACAGCCCGACCTGCTGACCCTCACCCTGGACGACCTCCTGCCCCCCGAGCACCACCTGGACTCGGGAGCCTTTCCCGAGTTCTGGCCGCAGGGCGACCTGCAACTCCCCCTGACCTACGAGTTTGATCCCGGCAGCGCGCGCGACGGGGTCACCGTCCACATTCCCCTCGCCGTGCTGCCGCGCGTGTACCCGCAGGGCTTCGACTGGCTGGTGCCCGGCCTGCTGGAAGACCTCTGCATCGGCACCATCCGCTCCCTGCCCAAGGCCCTGCGCGTACAGCTGGTGCCCGCCCCCGATGTCGGCTCGCTGGTGGCCGCCTGGCTGCGCACCAACACGCCCGCCTGGGCCGACATGGCGCGGGCCGGTGACATGGCCGAGCCCTTCTCCGCCGCGTTCGCCCGGGCCGTCCGCGACCTGCGCGGCGTGGTCATCCCGGAGACAACCTTCGACGACGAGCAGGCCGCCCGCCTGCCCTCCCATCTGCGCCTCACCTTCCAGGTGGGAGACCAGGCGTCGACCAGCCTGCTCGCGCTGCAACGGTCCCTGGCCGGGCCGGCGGCCGCCGCGGTGGCCTCGGCGGTGCGCGGCGCCGTGGGGGTGGCGCTCGAGGAGGCGCGCCAGGGGGCCACCCAGGGAGCCGATCAGCCTGGTGGGAAGGGACAGGGCGAGAAGAACCACGACAGCGTTCCCGGCCGGGGCGCCGCCAGGGAGCGCGCCCAGGCAGGGGGTGGGCCTGGTGCGAACACGCCGGAAACCGTCGGCCTGGAGCGCGACAACGTGACCGAGTTCCCGGTAGAGATTCCAGAATCTGTGGAGACAGCCATCGCCGGGGGAGCCATCGTGCGCGGCTACCCGGCGCTGGTCGCCGCGCTGGACTCCGCCGTCTGCCTGCGGGTGCTCGCCACCCCCGAGGAACGGGACGAAGCCCATGCGGGGGGCGTGCGGGCGCTGCTCTTGGCCGCCAACCGACTCGCCGACGCCCGGGTGACCTCGCGGTGGGGGGCTGGCCAGGCGCTGGCCCTGGCGGCCTCGCCCTACCCGAACACGGCGGCCCTGGTCACTGACCTGCACCGGGCGGCCATCGCCTCACTGGTCCCGGCGGCCGGGGCGATTCGCACCGCCGCAGCGTACGACGAGGTGCGGGCCGAGGTGCGTCAGCGGCTGGAGGATGAGGTCTACCGGATCGCCGGCGATGTCGGGGCGGCCTTGACGGCGGCGCGGGCGCTGCAGGCGGAGGTGAAGGCGACCCAGTCGCTGGCCCTGCTCGGTGTCCTGCAGGACATCCGGGGCCACCTCGCCACCCTGATCTATCCTGGTTTCGTGGCGGATACCTCGCCGCGGCGCCTGCCGATGCTGGTGCGCTACCTGCGCGCGGACAGCCACCGCCTGGAGAAGGCCGCCGGCAACCCGGCGCGCGACGCGGAGCTCACCTGGCGCCTCACGCAGGTGCAGCAGGCTTACGACGGCGCGCTGGCCCGCGCGGGCGCCCACCCGAGCCCGGAGTTGTTGGATGTGCGCTGGCAGATCGAGGAGTTACGTGTCTCGTTCTTCGCCCAGCAGCTCGGCACCGATGGCACCGTCTCCGAGCAGCGCATCCGCAGGGCGCTTGCGCCGTAGCGTCCGCGGCAGCAGCACCGCCAGGCCGACCAGCGCGGCCCCAGATGCGGCGCCGATGCCCACCCAGGCCACGGGGGGAAGCCCGCCCGCCTCTTCGGCGGCGATGGGTGCTTCCGCCGCGTCATCGGCCTCGATCGGCTCGGGAGAGGGCGGAAGAGCCAGGGCCTCCTCGCCAGCGGCGGCAGACATCCCCGCGGAAAGGGCGATGATTTCCGTGCGCGTGACGGCCTCCGGCCACCAAGAGATGGTGGTGTTGCCATGAGGATCGGGGGGCGAGGCGAAGCCATTGGTCTCTTCGACCTCGCCGGGCAGGGTCAGGTCGAGCAGAATCCAGGTTGGCATTTCCGGGTTGGGGACGGGTTCCCCACCGTCCGTCATCAACAGCAACTCCGGATGCTCAATGCCAAACGCTGGCCGACCGAGTACCCGGAATCCGTCGTCCTCACGAATCACCTGCAGCCCTGGAAGGTAGCGCCACAGTTCCCCCAGCGGCAACCTCTGGCGGTGGATGGCTGACCCGGTGAGGTCCCCAAAGGTGAAGGGATGGACCGGGCCGTCGTCCCGCCAACTCAGCAACTCATCGCTGTGCAGGCCGACCATCTCCAGGGCCTCGTCCGTCATGGCGAGCCGGTACCGCAGGTCAAAGGTCTCGTCGTCGTGGAAGACGATGGCAATGTTGATCATCTGCTGGGTGCCGGCCGGCGGGGTGGAGCTCCCAGGCTGCGTGCCAGCCTGCTGGCCCGCTCCGTTTCCAGTGTCCGCGCCTCCCCCGGCGGGCAGGTCGCCCACCAGGCCTCCGAGGCTGGCCCCCAGGCCCGCCTCCGCGGTCCCGGAGGGGGTGGCGCCACCGCGGGCGGAGAACTCGTTCACCTCCCCGGCCACGGGAACCCAGGTCACGGTGTGGCTGCCCGCGCGGGTGCCGTTGGCCTGGCTCACCGGTCCGGGAAACGTCACGTTGACCGCGAGCCACATTGTCTGCGCCATCGCCAGGTCTTCTGCCTCCCAGGCATCCAGGTCGCCCCAGGTCATGTCCATGGCCCCGCCCACCACAAACTCATCGCCGTCCCGCTCGGCCGTGACATCGAACACAAACCACTCCAGCTCCTCGAGCGGGATTCCAGTGGCGGACATCACGAAGCCCACGTGGTCAGCGAGGTCCAGCTGCGTGACGGAGATGTTGCCGGCCCCGGCCCATTCCAGGTCGTCTTCTAGCCATTCGATCATGTGGGTGAAGTCGTCTCCGAAGACGTCGGCATCGAACCCGATCTCCCCGGCCATGGAACGGTCCACCACAAACTGCTGCTGGAAGTCAAAGGTGTCATCCGCCCGCAGGGTGACATCGTAGATGGCCATCATCGAACGCCCCGCGGGCGGGGTGATCGGGGCGGCCGGCAGGCCGGCGGCGAAACCGGACAGGGCGAACAGCGCCGTCAGGGCCAGTGCCACGAGCCGGGACGGGCACCCGGCCACGGTGTAGCGCGATGTTTGCAGGCGAGGCATTACGGTCTTCTCCAGGATAATTGGCAAGGGATGATTGACAAGGGGGCTGGCAAGAGGAAGCCGGCCAGGCGAAAATGGGCCAGGCGGACAACCCGGGGGACGCTATCACAGCGTCGCCAGGACGGCGCGGCGGCGGGGGGAGCCGGGGCCGCTGGGATGGTTTGTCCAAGTCGCGGGCCGCGGGAGTAGAGTTACCGCCATTCAAATCGATTCGATCTCTGGAGCCCCCTTGTCCCTCCCCCCGGCCACCCTCGGCCAGCTGTCCCGCGTCCGCTGGTCGCTGACCGCCCTGTTTGGCCTCTTCGGCGTGGCGCAGACCTCGTGGATGGGCCGCCTGCCCTCGATCCGGGAGGCCATCGACATCTCGGACGGTCAACTGGGCACCATCCTGGTGGTCGCCGCCATCGGCTCCCTGATCGGGGTCACCCTGGTGGGCCACGTGACCGTCCGGCTGGGCTCGGCCATGACGCTGGTGATCTCCTCGGCGGCGTCCCTGGTCGGCTTCGGGCTGCTGGGTGTCGGGGTCCTGCTCGGCTCCACCCCCCTGTTCATCATCGGCCTGTTGGGCAACGGCCTGGCCAACCCCGGGCAAAACGTGCCGATCAACCTGGAGTCCGCCCGGGTGGAAAAGCCCCTCGGCAAGACGATCCTGCCCCACGTGCATGCGGCGTTCTCGGTCGGCGCCCTGGCCGGGGCCGGGCTGGCCGCCCTGACGGCGGCGGCGAACATTCACGCGGGCTGGCATGTCATCGGGGTGATCGCGGTGGTGACGGTAGGGCGCGCGGTGCTGATCCGCCCCGGCACCGAGCTGCAGGCCCCCCCACACCGGGGGCAGAACCTCAGCGGGCAGACCCGTGACAAGTCGGGATCCCTGCGGGCCTGGACGGAGCCTCGCACCCTGATGATCGGGGTGGTGATCCTGGCGGCCACCATGTCGGAGGGGGCGGCCGCCAACTGGATGAGCCTGGCGGTGGTCGACTCCTTCCAGACGCGCGAGGCGCTCGGCGCCCTGGCTTATGGAACCTTTGTGGTGGCGATGCTCGGAGTCCGCCTGGTCGGCCCTGGGCTGGTGGAGCGGCTGGGCCGGGTCGCCCTACTGCGGGCCTCGGGCGCCGCCGCCCTGGCCGGCCTGCTCGCCTTCGGGCTGGGCCCCAACCTGGCCGTCGTGTGGGTCGGCATCATCCTGTGGGGGGCCGGGGCCGCGCTGGCCTGGCCGCTCGGCACGGCGGCGGCCGCCGACGATCCGAGCCGGGCCGCCGGCCGGGTGGCGGTCACCAACTCGATGGCCTCCATCGCCTCGCTCAGCTTCCCGCCGGTGCTCGGCCTGCTCTCGGACTCGTGGGGCATCCGCAATGCCCTGCTGCTGATCACCGCCGCCATGGTGCTATCTATCCTGGCGGCGGGGCACGCCCGTCCGCAGCCGCCGACGGTCACGGCGACCCTTCCGCCTGCTCGCCGAAAGTAGCCGCACCACCGCGCCGCACGCGAGGGAGCGCCCAGCGCGGCCGCGAAGGCGCGGAAATGTAAGTTGGAGCCTCGCTTAGGTACCTGCGTCTAGCAGGTTCCTAAGCGAGCACCAGCGAGCCGGCCACCTCGGTCATCACCTCGACCACCGCCCGCACGGCCGGGCCCGGCTCGTGCCGGGTGGAGCGGTGCCGCAGGAAGATCTGCCGCTCCCCGAGACCCTCGAGGGGCACCACCCGCACCGTTCCGGGCGGGGCAAAGTTCTCGTGCAGGGCCAGCGAGGGCAACAGCACCCCTCCCTGCCCGGCGGCCACCAGGGCGATGGCCGTGTCGAAGTCGTACCAGGAGTGGACGGTGTTCAGCTGGGTGCCCAGGGTGCCGGCCACCCGCTGCAGGGCACGATCCGAGGCCGAGCCGGCGGTGGCCGCCACGAACGTCATCGCCGCCAGGTCCGACAGGGTGGTGGGCGGCGGCAGGTCCGCCGGGATCACCAGCCGCCACGGCTCGTCGATGAGCACCACATCGTGTGATCCCTTGGGGGCGGGGTTGCGCATCTCGGCATCGCGCTCCAGCACCACCAGGTCCATGTCCCCGGTACGCAGCTTGCGCAGCGAGTCGACCGATTCCGTCTCCCTGATGTCGAGGCTGACCCCCGGGAAGCGATCATCCAGCAGCGAGATCGCCGGGGCGATGATGGCGCGGATGGCCGACTGGAAGGCGCCGATCTTGACCAGGCCCTGCACCCCGTCGCCCAGGGCGGCGATTACCTGCCTGGCCTCCACCAGTTCGGCCTCGATGCGTTCGGCCGCCTCGGCCAGGACATGCCCGGCCGGGGTGAGGCTGACGCCGCGCGGGCCGCGATCGAGCACCGCGAACCCCTCCTCGGCCTCGATGCGGGCGATCTGCTGCGAGACCGCCGAGGGGGTGACACCGAGCACATCGGAGGCGGCGAGCACGCCGCCGGCGCGATGCACGGCCAGCAAGAAGGCCAGCCTCCTGGGATCCGTGGGCATACAGCGATGCTACATGGTCACTGCAGCCACGCCGATGCCCGCGGGCGGCCCGACGCGCTTAATGGCGCATTCAGCCCGCCTGCGAAAGGCGAAGCGACAAGGACGGACGAGGCCGCCCGCCCGGCTGCCGGCTAGCCGCCGTCGCCGGGGTCGGTGGGCTCCAGGCAGGCGGGGTCGTCGGCCGTCAGGTTGCCGAGTCCGGGCCAGGGGCACGGCTCGGGATCAGGGGCGGGGCCCGGGCCGGCGGAGACGATCACCGTCACCGTTGCGCCCTCGTCCACCAGGGTGCCGGCTCCCGGCTCGATCCTGATGACCACCCCGGCCGGCCATTCGGTGGACTCCTCGTCCTGGCCGCGCTGACAGTTGACATTCACCTGGGCGCACAGGGCAAGGGCGTCATTCCAGGTGCGCCCCACCAGGGCGGGAACCGGGACGCGCACGATGGGCGGGGCCTCGGCAATGGTGATGACCACGCGCTGGGCCTGCGCCACCGCGCCGGGTTCCGGCGACTGGCGCATGACCGTGCCCACGGGGAAGTCGGCCGTGGCCTCGCTGCGGACGTTCCACTGCAGCCCAAGGCCGTCGAGCACGTCCCTGGCCTCGTCTTCGGTCAGGCCGATCAGGTCGGGCAGTTCGAGCGTGCCATCGGACACGTACAGGGTGATCGCGGTGCCCGGCTCTACCACGGTGCCGGCGGGCGGGTCCGTGCGGATGATCAGGTTCTCCGGGATGTCGATCGACGGCTCGGTGCGGACGTCCCCCACCTCTAGGCCGAGCGAGGCCAGCATGGCCGCCGCGTTCTCCTGCGACATGCGGGTCAGGTCCGGCACCTCGCCGGGACCCGGCTGCGGGGCGAAGAAGACGGTGACCAGCGAGCCGGACTCGGCCTGGGCTCCGCCCTCCGGGTCTTGGCGCACGGCGGTGTCGGGCGCCCCCTCGCCGGCCTCGTCCAGTTCCCAGCGGAACTCGAAGTTTGCGCCCTCGATGATGTCGCGCGCCTCGTCCTCGGTGGAACCGAGGGGGACCAGGGGCACCTCCACCAGGTCGGAGTCTCCTCCGCCGGTGAGCATGACGATGGCGATGATGCCGCCGACGAGCACCACCGCCAGGGTGATGAGCGTGGCCAGCAGGCCGCGCCGTCTGGGCTCCTCCTCAAACTGCGGCTGCGCCACGGGGGGCGGGACGACGGCCGCGGGGGGCGCGGAGACCGGACCCCAAGGCTGGGTCGGCGCGCCGGCGGGGGCCATCACCTGCGTGCCGGCGGGGGCGGGGCTCATGGCGCTTGCCCGCCCGATTTTGTCGTCGCTGTTTTTCCATCAGCTTCAAACAGACCAGTCGCTCCAGACGGCGACAACCGCGATGATCATCCTCGGCGCTGCTTCATTTTTTGTCTGCCTGCAGTACATCACAACGGCTATACTCCAGGCGAACGGCCATGAGCGGGTCGCGCTGATGACGTTCCCCGTCGGCGCCGTCTTAA
>WRIF01000065.1 GCA_009782865.1 Promicromonosporaceae bacterium | reverse complement strand
GCCTGCCTGGCTTCCTGGAACTGACCCGCCGGGTCGGCCGTTCGCGCGCCTATGGAGACTTCTGGAGCTACTGCCTGGTGGCCGAGGGCGCAGTCGACATCGCCGCCGAACCCGAACTCGCCCTGCACGACATGGCGGCCCTGGTGCCGATCGTCACCGAGGCCGACGGGCGCTTCACCTCGGTGGCGGGCGACGACGGCCCCTGGGGTGGTGACGCCGTGGCGAGCAACGGTCTGCTGCACGCCGAGGCCCTGCGGTATCTGGGCGAGGCCCCGTTCTAGCCGAGCCGGCCCAGAGGTTCGAGACGGTCCGGAAGTTCGAGACGGCCTAGGAGCGCGGAATGTAGGCCAGTTCCTCAGGGGCGTACCACAGCAGGCTCCGCTCCTCGATGCGCTGGCCCACGCCGGCGAGCAGTTCGTCGGCCTCCGCCGATTCGCCGCCGGCGGCGGCCAGCAGGGCCTTGACATCGTCGATGGCCTCTGGTTCGTCAACGTGCAGGGCCAGGATGGGCACGCCTGGAATCTCGGCGTGGACGCACATCTGCGAGGAGATCGCCCCCTCGTCGCGGGCGTGATGGACGCCGTGAACGGCATCGTCTGACACCTCCACCGTCACGACCACCCGCAGCGCCGGCCCCTCTGGGGAGGCGGCGATCAGCAGGAGGGAATCGCGGGCGGCGGCGAGGTAGGCCTCGTGCTCGAGCAGCTCCTCGTCCTCCTCCCCCACCTCGCCCCGCAGGGCGGGCGTGACGCCGTGGGCAGGGCGAGCGGGGACCGTCCAGGTGACGCGCTCGGGCGTGACCGTGGCGGAGGCGAGTTCATCCAGCGTGGCTGGCACATACAGGCGCATGTCTAAAGTGTCGGTGCCGGCGCCCAGTTCCGTGGCCCCCAGGCGCTGGTTGATGGGCTGGGGTGCGAGAAACTAGTCGATTTCCAGCGGGGTGATTCGCAGATAGTCCTCGAGCGCCCCCTCGTTGAGACAAGTCTCGATGATCACCCTGCCGCGAGGATCGAGCTCATCGGTGAGGTATTGCTGCAGTTCGGCCTGGAAGAATCCCTGGATGATGGCGGCGCCGGCGTCGTAGGCATCCAGGCCCACCCGGCTCTGCAGCTCGGGTCGCAGCAGGGTGGGACGAATCTGCTGGCCGTCGAGCTTCATCTCGCTGAGGGAATACCCGAACAGGGGGCAGCGGCTCTCGACGAGGTGTTCGCGGCGAATGCTGCCCTGCCCGCGACGGGCCAGGTACTCCCGGGTGATCCACTCGGCGGCGAAACCCACGTGATAGGCGCCAACGTGCTGGTTGGGTGTCAGCACCCACTGCGTCTTGGGGGCCTCGAGAATCTGCTGTAGGAGCAGGTTGGCGCCGCCAACCTTGGTGTTGGTGGAGAACGGCCAGAACGAACCGACGCCCTCGGAGATCATGCCGCCGTGCGGGGCGACGTAACCGGCCTCGTGCTCGGGGGCGGCGATCGACGGGTTCTTGTCGCCGCGCGGGGTGATCAGGCGCCACAGCCAGGCCAACGAGGAGGGGATGACGTGCAGCAGGCCCATCACGCCGTAGGTGGGCAGGTCGCTGGTGCAGGGGGGCATGCGCACCCCGAACGTGCGCACGTCTACCTCCTGCGGCTCGTCGACAATGTGCCTAATCTGGCTGCGGGGGATGATGACGCGCGGGTTGGAGCAGGGCTTGCCATCGCAGTCGCAGATGTGCTCCCACGCCAGGGCGGTGGCGCCCGCGTGGCCATCCATGTTCAGGAACACCAACGGCTGGGTCGGATGGATGATCGAGGCCTCCAGGCCCGGGTCCTCCCCGTACTTGGTGAGGTTGTCAACCCGCACAAACCAGCCCTCTTCGGCATCGACGATGGTGGTCTTGCCGGAGCCAATGCGCTGGAGAGACGGGTGAACGAGTGTCATGTCATCGGTTATCGGTTCCAGCCGGGAGGGCTCCCCCAGCGTGATGGCGTACGGCTCGCCGGTGACGACGTTGGTGCCGACCAGCACCCTCCCGTCTTCCTCACGCCGCAGGTCCTGGCACATCTCCGACTTGCCACCCCCGGAGGCTCCCTCGTGCATGAACACCGTCGAGTTCTCGTAGGGGGTGGTGACGCGAACCGACGAGGCGTGGGTGGTGAGCCATCCCTCATGGGTGCCGATGTCGAGCAGCGCCGAGAACACACCCTTCTTGGCGGACGGCCCCGGATAGAGGTTGTAGGCGAATATCTCGTGCAGGGTCTCGGTCCGATCGTGGACCACCACCTGCTTGCCCCCGAAGTGGGTGTGACGAAACGGCGGGGCGAGATAGAGGATGGCCCGCGGGGTAAAGGGGCCGAGTTCTTCGAAGGTCATAAACCCCTGCAGGTCTACCAGCGCGGTGGCGAAGAAGGCGCAGTTCCTGGGCACGACGGCAAGCGACGGCGATCCCAGCCGGCGGGCACCGGCCTTGAAGGGAACCACGATCAGGTCCTGGGCGGCCAGCCAGGCGAGGGTCTCGGCCTTTACCGGGCCGAAGGGGCCGTAATCGTCGGAAAAGCGAGGCTTGTCGGTGGGCAGGTCGTCGCCGATGCGCATGCAATCGGGATCGCGCCGCCGAATGTAGTCCTCGGGGTAGTTCACCGACACGCCGTTGCGGCAGCGCACCACGTCGCCCTCCTTGACCCAGCCTCGTCCCGGGACCTCGAAGCCGATGTCGAAGGTGTCGGCCCCTTCGCCGCCGAGGGACAACTCCCAGAGCTGGGCCCGGGACTCGGCGATGAGGATGGAGGGCGCCTGTTCTAGGCAGGCGCGAAGCTCTCTAGGCAGGGCGAGGGCAGCAAGACGGGGGTCCATAGGCCCATCGCACTCCTCCCGGATGCCGGATGCACTATGGCGGCCCGAATTGATCGCTGCGGGTGCGCGGGATGAGAGGTTCGCCCGCCCGGCGGAACGGGACGGCTGGCGAGAGGGGGCGCTACGGGTGCGGACGGCGGTGCTACGGGTGCCGGCGACGGCGATACCGGGTCGCGCAGATCAGGGAGCGCCAGGCCAGCGGGCGGGTGTCGGCGCTGCCAGACTTGAAGGGTTGAGCCGTCCGTCCCACCAAGTAGGGAAGTACCCGGCAAGCACCAGTCTCATCGCAGCAAAGGATACGCAACACAGGACACCCAGGCTAGGACGCAGATCATGGATTCGAACTCGCAGACGCTTCGATGGTTTCTTCGCGGACGCGGGTCGCTCGCCGTCCTGGCAGCCGCAGGAGTGCTGATCACCCTGGGCGTCCTCCCGGCTGGAGCCGACCCGAATCCCCTGCCAGACGACACCCCGGTGAACCTTCATCTGGCCCTGCTGGAGGCGCCACCCGAGGTTGGACTCGAGGCCGACGGCACCGCGCAGGCCACCAGCAATGCGGGAATCGATGGGGCTACCTTCGTGGTCACCAAGCACTCGGACGTCGACCTGCTTACCCCTGACGGATGGGCCCAGGCCCAGCTGCTGACCCCGGCCACCTTTGGTCTGCACCCGGTCACCGCCACCGGGGTCACCGCCGGCGGAGGGTTGCTGTCGTTCACGGGTCTGGAGGCTGGCCTGTACCTGGTGGAGGCCACTGCGGTGCCTCCCGGGGCGGTGGCTCCGAGCCCCTTTGTGATCACCCTGCCCATGACCAACCCGGCCGGCAACGACTGGATGTACGACGTCTACGCCTACCCTAAGGGCGGCCAATACGGAATCGACAAGACGGTGGACGACGATGCCGCCCTGCAGGTCGGCGACGTGGTGACCTGGACAATCACCGCAGACATCCCGCTGCATTCCGATGTGGTGCCGATCACGTCCTTCGTGATCACCGACACCCTTGACTCCCGCCTCACCTTTGCCTCGGCCACCCACGACGCGCCTGCAACCTACTTCACCGAGACCCAGGTCGGCCAGGACATCACCTGGACGGCCACGGCCGCCGGTCTGGCGGCCATGAACGATCCCGGTGCCGGCGGAACCATCAGCTTCACACTGGTCACTATCGTCAACTCGGTTGGCGACGGCACAATTCCGAATCGAGCCGACCTGGTAATCAATGGCGGCGCGACGATATTTGCCGAGGACCAAACCCTCTGGGGTGAAATCACCCTGCATAAGGTCTCGGCCGTCGACGGCGAGGATCTGGCCGGGGCCGTCTTCCGGGCATTCGCCTCGGAAGAGGACGCCCTCGCCGGGATCGACCGGCTCAGCATCAACTCGGTCGATGAGTGGACCACGGACGCCAGCGGACTGCTGACGATTTCTGGGTTCAAGCGAGACTCCACGGTCTATCTCGTAGAGGCTCAGGCCCCGACAGGATTTGAACTCTTGACCCAGCCGATTCCGGTCACCGTTAACGCCGCCACCGTGACCATCGAGGTTGACAATGTGCCCCAGTACGGCGGCTTCACCCTGCCGCTGACCGGCGGCCAGGGCCTAGCCCTGTTCGCGGGAGTCAGCGCGCTCGGCGCCTGCACGGTGGTGATGATCCTCACTCGACGCCGCGCCCGGGGGATGGGCTGATGTTGGGGCGGGCGGCCAAGGTCGTCGGCTGGACGCTGCTGCTCACCGCCACCGCCGGGGCACCGCTGTACCCCACGGCGGCAAACTGGGCGAGCAGCCGCGCGCAGGTCGGCGATCTGGTAGAGCACGCCCGCCTCGTTGAGTCGGCCAAGGCCGATGACCTGCAGCGCCTGCTCGATCAGGCCACCCAATACAACTCTCACCTGGCCCGCTTCGGGGTGGAGGACCCCACCTTGGACTATGCCGGCCTCCTGCGCCTGTCGAGCTCCGACGTCCTGGCCATGCTGGAGATTCCGGCGATCAATGTCCGCCAGGCGGTATACCGCGGAGCCACCGCCGAGACCCTGTCCCGCGGAGCTGGCCACCAGCGGGGCACCTCACTGCCGATTGGCGGGCTCGGCACCCATGCCGTGATCTCCGCCCATGCGGGCGTCTCGGACCTGCGGGGATTCACCGACCTGCCGCGCCTGGTAATCGGTGACACCTTTACCCTGACGACGCTCGGTGAGGCGTTGCAGTATCAGGTGTTCGCAATCGAGGTGGTCGAGCCCGGTTGGTACGACACCCATCCCATTATCGTCGACGGACAGGACCTGGTGACCCTGGTCACCTGCACCCCGACGGGAGTCAACACCCATCGATTACTGGTCCACGGAACCCGCCTACCGCATCCCGACCAGGCGAGCCTGCCCTCGTCGCAGCTTGGCGAACCCCTCACCGCTGGCTTCCCCTGGTGGGCGGCGGTGGTGACCGCCACCTTCTGCTTTGGTCTATGGACCGGGTGCCGCATGTTCGGCCGTCGTCCCCCGGTCCAAGGGGGCAGGCCATGAGGTCGATCTTCACGCTTCTTCCCGCCATCTCCGTCGCCGCGACGCTGACCGCGGGTGCGGCCTCGTCCGCCTGGATGCCTCCCATCACCGAGACGACCGCCTCCTTGACGATCACCCGCCTAACCGCCGAGAACCAGCCGGTGGCCGGGGTCACCCTGCAGCTGGCGAGGTTGACCGAGACTCCCGCCGGCAACCCCGTCGACCTGACCACGCCGGCCGGCGTGCTGGCGGCATCCACCGCCTTCGCAGGTTCGGGGGCCGCCACGTGGGAGACCCTTGCCAGCGAACCGCCCTTCGGCGCCGTCACTAATGCTGCCGGGGTCGTCTCCCTGCCCTCCCTGCCGCTGGGGCTCTACTTCGTCACCGAGATCGCCACCCCAGACGGCTACGATCCTGCCCTACCCTTCCTAGTGGCCCTGCCCGGAATGACCTCGGATGGAACCGACTGGCTGTACGACGTGCAGGTGTTCCCAAAGGCCGCGGCGCTCGCCCCCCTCATCGACATCGAAATCTCCCACGAGGACTGGGTTCCCCACGGCATCGGCGGCCATCGGACCCCACCGGACCACGGAGGCCCCAACGACTGTGACACCCTGGCCACGGCGGCCACCCTGACCGGTGACACCACCCTGTACGCCGTCATCACCAACCTGAGCCAGGGGCCGATCACCAACATTCAGGTGGAACTCACCACCCTGGAAGGCGAACTGGAACACCAAGACCTCGCCTGGCAGGCGGCATTCGCCGCGCCCCTCTCCGGCCTCGGCTCGGCCCGGATCGCCGGGGCAATCGACCTGTACCAGGACGAGAACGGAATCCTCTTCTGGGATCAGAACTACCTCCTGCCAGTGACGATTCCCGCCTCCGGGCAGGTGTTTGGCACCACCACCCTGTCACCGATCTCCGAGGGTCCGCTCCTGCATGCGTCGAGCGCCTATGTTTCAGGGGTCTCCCCTGCCCAGGTGCTCGCCTCTGACGACGACCCTTGGTACGCTCACCTGGCGGCCGGCCCGGGGGCCAGTCCCACCCCGAGCCCGACGGCTTCCCCCTCCGCGAGTCCGACGGTTTCCCCTTCCCCCAGCCCGTGGACCCCTCCGTCCACCTCGCTGCGGACCTGGCTGCCCACCACGGGGGCCACCATCACCGGGGCGGTCGGACTGACCGCCATCTTGACCACGCTCGGCACCATGCTGGTTCGCCGTCGGCGAGCCGACGCCCCCGCGAGGGGAGGCGGCAATGCGTAGCCGGATGCTCGCCCGCGTTGGCGCCGCCGCCGCCATCGCCGCCCTACTTGGCGGCGCTGTCGTCACCGCCCTGCCGGCCGAGGCAGCGGCGCCGAACCCGTGGGCGACCGCCAAGATCACCCTCACGGAAGACGGCACCGGGCAGGGCACGTCGTCTGCGACCTTCGTCAACACCGCTAACGGTTTTTTCCCGGGCGACGACACTGCCACTGATGGCGTGGTCTCCAGCGGCGACACCGTCACCTATGAAGTAGTGGTGCAGTTCAGCGCCTCCTCGGCCCGTAGCGTCGACCTAGCGCTCACACTGCCCCCCTACCTGGAGTGGCCGAGCAGCGTTTCCGATCAACTGTGTAAGAACGGGTACTTCATCACTGCCGAGCGCAGCGGCAACACCTGCCGGTACACCATCCCAGCCGGCGCGGTCGAGACGCTCAGGGCGCCACTGGTCCTGACGGCCAAGGACACTGCGGGCATGGCGATCAACAACCAACAGGTGACCGCGGGAATCGGGGTGAGTGGGCAAGGCACTTACGCCACCGCGAGCGCCCGCGCGGTGACCGTCGTCTCGGCCCCTGCCGCAGATGTGATCCTGACCCAGCCTCCCGCGATCGCCCTCGACTACCTGAACCGGATAACAGACTCGGCGGCCCTCGCGGCTTGGAGCGGCCCGGCGACCGGAACCTTCGTGGCTACCCCGGTGCCACTTAAGTACGCGGGCTACGCCACCACCAAGGGCGCCTCCACGGCGGGCGCTTGGTTCGGCTACCTGGACGTGTCCGCATTCCCCGCCGGGACCGTGTGGACCGTGGATGGTGCCTCCACCCCGGTGGTCAATGGCATGGTGGCGATCCCGCCCACCAGCGGCCCCGCCACCTTCACCTTCACCGTGCCCGGTGGCTGGCCCGAGCAGCCGGAAGGCACCCAGGTCGACTACCCAGCCCGCGTGATCGTCGACCCGTCCTCGTTCGCCGCCGCCGGAGGCCTCCGCAACAACGGCACCGGCTGGCAGCCGGGCGACGGGTACGACGCGGGGGTCTCCACCCTTGAT
>WRIF01000064.1 GCA_009782865.1 Promicromonosporaceae bacterium | reverse complement strand
GCGGTTCCCACGCCTGATAGCCGGAGTATCGATCCCGTCCCCGTTCCAGTCACCAATGAACACCTCATCAGCCTCACGACCAAACGTAAACGTAATCTCAGCAGTACCACCAACCAACTCCAGATTCTTAAAGAACCGGTTCCCACGACGCACACCAAGACGGTCGGCACCAAAGGTGACATCCGGCTCGACACACAACGGGTCATTCGACCACAGGTCACCCAGACCATCAACCGCACAGATCGAAACCTGCTGGGCGACGCCCCAGTTGGTGGTGACGGACCAGCCCGTGGTGTTCGGGTTGGACCAGACCCAGACGGCCTGACGCGAGTTCTGCGGGGAACGCGCGTCGTTGACCTGCAGGTCGAAGCCGTGGAAGGCGTTGATGGCCGACACCGAGTTGTCCGGCGAGGGGTGCTCGTTGAAGAACCACAGGCCAATCTCGGCCTCCACGATGTAGCCGGTCGGTTCGCCCTGCTCGTCGTAGGTCATCTGGACGTGCAGCTGGTGCAGACGCGCCCGCTGGTTGGCCAGGTTACCGGCGCCGTGGGAGAAGCCGGGGGGCATGACCTCGGCGTTGGGCAGCGTGGGCGTACCCTCGCGGACCCAGGAGGTCTCGATCGCCTGGAAGCGGAACTGCAGGTCGCCAACGTCGCGGTAGGAACCGGCCTTGGCGTTGCCCAGGTCGAGGAACACCTCGATGGAGTCCTGGTTGTGGCGTTCGGCGCTGACGTTGTTGATGTCATCGTCGGTGACCTCTGCGCGGACGAAGAGGGTGTCGACGTTCACTACCGAGCCGTCGCGCGGGTCGAGCGCCTCGGCGCCGCCTGCTACCCAGAGGGTGGCGAAGTCCGCGCGAGCGCCCACCCCGGCCGGGGCCGCACCCTGCTGACGGTGGCCGGTGTGCTCCCAAACCGCGGTGTCCCACAGGGGGTCACGGTCGCCACCGAGTTCGGGGGCCACGGGGGCCTCCATGAAGTAGGTGGTCTGGAAGCCGACCTGGAAGGCCAGCTGCATCCGGAAGTTGGCAGACAGGGCACCGATCACGGTGTCGCCGGCCAGGCCGCGAATGTCGAGGTCCGGGTTGCCGGCGCCGATGGTGTGCGGCACGTGAATGATGGCCTCCCAGCCGCCGGCGACCTCGCGCACCGTGGCGGTGGCGTTGCCGGTCACGGCTCCGTCGCGCCCGATGGTGATCAGGGCGGACGGGGAGAACTGGTAGTCAATCTCCAGGGTGTCGACGGCGTCGGCCACCGTGGCGAGAACCACCAGCGAGCCACCGGCCCCGGCGATCTGCCGGAGCACTACGTCGCCAGCCAGGCCCAGGCCGCGCGTCGGGGTCGAGCCCCAGTCGGCAGTGCCGAAGTCGGCGTCGGCGGCGGAGGGGGCTCCGGCGAAGACGTCGAGCGTCTGGATCTGCAGCGGCAGGCGCGGCCAGCCGTTGGCGATGCCTTCGGGCGTGGCGCCGGGGTTACCGGCGGCGCCCCAGAAGGCGGGCTTGGGCAGGCGGGCCTCATCCCAGATGATGGGGATGCCGGCGGTGCGCCAGGAGCGCGCGTCGTGCAGGCCCCACACGGTCAGGTAGGCGAACTTGCCGGGGTTCTGCTCGTTCCACTCGCGGAAGATGTTGAAGGCCTGGTAGAAGTACCAGCCCTGCGAGTCGAGGCGAGTCTGCAGGTTGCCCGCGTTGCCGTCGAACACCACGTCCAGCTCGGTAACGCCGGTGACCACGGTGTGGAAACCGTCGGCGGCCAGGCGGTTGTTCATGTCGGTGGTCAGGTTCAGCGCGGTGCGCATCCCGTTGACGTTGACGGTCGAGGAGACGTGGAACTGGTGACCCATGCCGTCCATGACGATGCCGGAGCGGATCTTGTGCTCGGTGAGCGAGATCATGCGGCCGAGCTTGAGCTGGTCGCGCTCCGTGTTGTAGTCGTTGTTCCACAGGTGGATGCGGGACGGCGCGTCAACCCCGACGGGGTTGGTCGCGGAGCCGGCCACGTTGAACTCACCGTTGATCTGGTTGTTGGCGAAGTAGAACGCCCAATGCGAGAAGTCGCCACCGACGGTGCGCGCCCAGTGGGTGTTGCGCAGTTCGGAGGTGCCGGCCGGCCAGGAGCCGCCGCCGAGCGAGGCGGGGCGGGTCAGGGTCGGGGAACCGGCCATGGTGGACGTCGAGTTGGCCAGGTCGTGGACAACCGGCCCAACGATCTCGTTGACAACCTCCCAGGAGGTGAACGGGTTGGTGTCCGATCCGTACAGGCCCCAGTGGGAGGTGATGGCGTGGTTGACGTTCCACATGTGGTTTTCCATGCGGACCAGCATCTCGGCGCGCACCTCGTCGCGGGTCCAGCCGGGGGCGGGGGTGCCGTTGGCGGCCACGAGGAGGGTAGTGTCGACCGGGCCGTTGGCGCCCGAGGGGTCGACCATGAAGAACCACTCGGGAACCTGCGAGTGCCAGACGAGGACGTGCCCGAACATGCCGAGCCCGTTCTCCACGGCAAACTCCATGGTGGCAATGGCCTGCGGGTGAATGCGGAAGCCGTTGTCCCAGGTGATGCCGGCCGGGCCGTGGTCGGCGGGGGTGCCGACGCCGGGGCCGCTGATCCGGGTGAAGTCCCAGCGGTACGAGGGGTCGGTCGGGAAGGCGGCGTTACCGCCAATGCCAACCACCGGGTTACCGGAGCCGCCACCGGCGATCTGCGACTGGAACCAAGCCTCGGGCTTCATGTGGTTCTCATTGGTGATCGAGTTGAAGTGCGTGGTGACCAGGTCGCCGTCTACTCCGAAGGTCTCGTTGTAGTCGATGGCCATGCCCAGCGGGATGCCGTCCATGAACGAGTACAGCGGGGGCAGCTCGGGGAACACGGGCGAGATGAACTCGAACGAGACGTTGGCCATCGCGAAGTCGGCGGTGTTACCGGCCTCAGAGTTCAGGTAGAACCACTTGACGATCTGGCCCTGCGGCATCGCGAACGAGCACTCGAACGAGGCCCAGTCGTCGGTGACCTGGAAGGCGGGGCACAGGTTGCCCACGCCCATGGTGGGCGGGTTGTTGATGGCGGTGTTGCGCGCCAGGGTCAACGGGCCGGACACCCCGGCGTCGAGGAAGCGCAGGTCCGCGGAGAAAGTCACCCAGGAGGTGGGCATGATGCGACCGAGCATGTCGATCTGGGCCGAGGCCAGGTTGGACTGACGGTTGGTGACCGCCAGGGCCTCGGCGCCGTTCGGGCCCGCCACGGGGGCGAGGGTCGGCAGCAGGGAGGGGTCGACGATCGGGTCGCCGAGGTGGCCGTGACGCGGGTGACGGGCGTCCGGGCCGGAGCGCGGAATCCAGCCGTCGAAACCGGCGATGACGTCGGAGTCGCCCACGGCAACCGTGGTGACCACGTCGATCTCGATGTTGGCCAGGTGAATGACGTCGTCCTCGGTGCCGCCCGGGCCGAGCGCGGAGAAGACCACACGGCCGCCATCCTGGGCGGCGGGCACCGTCAGGCGCTGGGTGATCTCAATCCACTCGGTGGACAGGGGGAAGACGGGGTTGGCGGCAACGAGCGGCCAGCCGGTGGCGGTGTTGGCGCGGAAGGAGGCGTTGACCGTGCCGGTCGACTCTTCGGCCAGGCGCGCCAGGGCGCGGAACTCAAGCACATCGCCCTGCACCAGGTTGTAGGGGCCGGTGATGCCCTGCCACACCTGGGTGGCGTTGGGGCGGGTGAAGGAGAGGAACGACAGGCCGTCTTCTTCCAGGATTTCCATTTCGGCGTCGCCGTCGCGGCGCCAGCCGGTGTCGCCAATCCAGAGGGCCGCGCCGTCGTCGTCGAAGTCGAGGCCGGCGAAGTCGATGCGCTCGAACGGGGTGAACACCTCTTCCCAGGAGAGCAGCGGGTCGATGCCCACGTACCCGGCGGCCTCAGGGGCCGCAAGGGTTTCAGGGGCCTCGTAGACTGCCTCTTCGGCCGGCGCCTCGGCCGGTTCGGGGTAGTCGGCGGCGGCCGGGGTGGCCATCGCCATGGTCAGGGCCAGACTGCCGGCGATGCCGAGCGCCAGGTGGCGGCTCGCTCGCTGGCTCAATCGGCGTGAGGGCCGATTTGTTGCCTTCATATGTCGCTCCTTCGCGATTTGTCTTTGGGGCACAACCACGCCCCGACGCCGGTCATTCGGCGTACCCTCGCAACCTAGAGCGAACCGAATCGATTCGACAAAAACGTTTCACAATACGTCCACAGAAAACGTTTTCCGAAGGCGCCATCTGTCTCAGGGGTTCCCGTGACGGATGTCGGCGGGAAACACGTAGGCGGCGATGCTGGCTGTCGCCCTGTTGGCGGACGGCCTGCCCAGCAGCCTGTCAGCCGTTTTGCCGACCGGGGGGCGCCTGCCAGGTGACGTCTGCCAGCTGAGGTCTGCTTGCCGGTGCGGACCGGGGGGCGGTGGCGACGGCCAGAGGGGGGTCTCCCCCGACGGCAGAAACGGGGAGGAGAGCCTCCCCCGACGGTGGGGATGGCCGGAGGGGGCCTTCCCTGCCCGGCGTGGGCGGGGAAGACCCCCTCGTGGTGGTCGCGCCAGTAGGCCTCACCCGCTAGCAGGTTGACCAGCCGATGCAGGCCAGCCAGTGTTGGCCAGCCGATGTTGACCGGCCGGGATTGGTCGGCCTCATTGGGGGGTTAGTTGGTTCCCCAGTGGCCGACGAACACATCGTCTCCAAGACGACCAAACGTGAAGTTGTGGTCGATGGTGGCCCCGGTGCGCGAGTAACTCTTGAAGAACTCGTTGCCCCGGCGCAGTGACCACGTGTCGTAACCGCTGCCGTTCCAGTCACCAACAAACACGTCATCGGTCGCCCGGCCGAAGGTAAACGAGTAGTCCGCGTTCCCACCGCGCAGGGTGTTACTCACGAAGATCTCGTTACCCCGACGCACCGCGAACGTGTCACCAGGCTCACCATCAAAGTTACCCGGAAGCAACTCATCGGCAGCCCGACCAAACGTGAACACCTCATCGGCAGGCCCAGAGACAAACGAGTTCGACACGAAAATCTGGTTACCACGACGAATCGCAAACGAGTCAACCCCACTAGCGTTCCAGTCACCGACAAACACCTCATCGCCCACCCGGCCGAACGTGAAGACCGTGTCGGCCCAACCACCCTGCTGATGGTTGGTTAGGTAGAAGCGGTTGCCACGACGCACGGCCGGGGTATCGATACCGTTGCCGTTCCAGTCGCCCATGAACACCTCATCACCAGCCCGACCGAACGTGAAGTTGACATCAGCAATGCCACCAACCAAGTCAAACGACTTGAAGAAGTGGTTGCCGCGCCGTACGGCCAGACGATCGGCCCCAAAGATCCGGCCATCATCACCCGGAGAGACACACAACGGGTCGTCGGCGTACAGGTGCTCCAAACCCTCATAGGCACACATCGCCGGGGGCAGCGCCACCGGAGCGGTGGCAACCGAGGTGACGGTCAGGGCCGCATGGCCGACGGCGGTGCCGGTGGCCGAGACGGTGATCTCTGCCCCGGCCAGCGCCGCGGTGAGGGTCAACTGAGGGCCGGTCGCGCCGACAATCGGTTCTCCGTCGGCGAACCACTGGAAGGTGGTCTCTCCGCTGGCGGGGATGAACGTGGCGTGCGCGGTCAGCGTCTCCCCGACGATGGCCTCACCGGTGATCGTCACGCTGCCGCTGGTGAAGGCGGCGGCGACAATCGTCACGGGGGCCGAGGAGACGGTCACGGGCAGGTGACGGTCGGCCGAGGCGGTGGCGCGGACTACGATCTCGGCGCCGACGAGGGCGGCGTCGGTCAGCGCGAACTCCGGCCCGGTGCCGATCCCCTCGGTGCCGTGCAGCCACTCGAAGATGACGGTCGCGCCGGCCGGGTCCAGCCCGGTGGCGGAGGCAGTCAGCGTCTCCCCAATCACGGCAGACCCGGTGACCTGCACCGAGGCGAGCACCACCTGCGGGATCGGCCCCAGGTGCACGGTGGCGTCCGCGGTGCGGAGGTGCTCGGCCGTGACGACGTCAGGGGTCAACTGGTGCCCGGCGGGCACGTAGATGTCGAACACCGCCTCGGGGGCGAAGCCGGAGACGATCACGTCCATGTCGGCCGCCGGCACGAAGCTGCGGCCGGCGAAGGGAGCCGGGACCGCCACGGCGGTGTCTGCGGGCAGGTCGAACGCCACGGTGTTCACCTGCGGCGCGAAGGCGGCCCAGTTGCCGCTGGCGGTCAGGCGACCGGCGGGCAGCACGGCCAGCACGTCGGCAGGCGGGGTGACCAGGGCGGCGGCCTCGTCCCAGTTGTCGGCGGAGGCGAGGATCTGGGCGAGGTTCATGGCCCCCGAGCCGATGGGCTGGGCCTGGGTCGGGTTCGCCCGGCTGGAGGCCTGACCCGGGAACCAGGTGGCCGGGAAGGTCTGCGAGGCCGCGGAGACGGCGGTGGCCGTCACGACGGCGTTGCTCCCGATCTCAACGGTCACGCCCTGGACGCCCAGGCCGCCGCCGATGGCGGCAGAGCCCTGCCCGCCGGTGGCGGTGATGGTGCCCCCGGTGATGACCACGGTGCCGGACAGCCCACCCACCGTGGTGGTGGTCCCGGTGCCGATACCGGCGCCACCGGCGGCGCCGGGGATGCCCGGACGGCCGAAGGCCTGCACGGTGCCGCCGGTGATGGTGATGGTGCCCGCGTCAGACTCGCGTCCCCCACCGATGCCGGCCCCCTGGGAGTTGGCACCGCCACCGAGCCCGGAGCGGGCGTAGACCGCGCCGTCGTTGATGGTGATGGTGCCCCCGGTGGCGGGGTTGAGGTTCGAGGTGCGGCCGGAGCCGATGCCGGCCGCGTCGGAGCCGCCACCGGCCACGATGGTGGCACCGTTGATGGTGATGGTGCCGACCGAGGCGCTGCGCGCCGGTTCGATCAGGTGATCGTTGCCGCCGATCCCGGCGGCGAACACGCCACCGTAGGCGTGCAGCGATCCGGGGCCGTCCACCACCAGGGTGGTGCCGACCGGAACGTGGATCGCGGCGAAGCCATTCTGACCGACGAGGGTGTTCTCCCCCTCGACCACCAGGTTGGCGCTGGCGCCGGCGGCCAGGGAGATCGGGTTGGCCACGGAGTGCTCGTGGATGTTGCCGCGCTTGTTGCCGAAGATGGCATCACGCAGCGTGATCGTGACGTCTGCGTCCTCCTCGACGACGAGGCGGTTGCCGGTGTACTGCAGCCGGGGGACGTCCCACTGGTCGAGAATCCATTCGCCCTCGGTGTTGTCGCCAACCACCAGCACGTCAGCGCCGTCTGCGATGGTGAACACGCGGGCCACGGGGTCGTAGCTCCAGCCCTCGCCCTGTTGCGGACCGGTGCGGGACAGGTCGATCTCGGGGTAGAAGGGAGTCTGGTTGTCAAAGGCGACCTCGATGGTGCCGCCCTCGGCCAGGAAGGCGGGGGTGAGGCTGGCTGGGGTGGAGGTCCAGCCGGTGGCGAGGTCAAGGGAGACGGTGCCTGCCACGGATGAGCCGGACAGGAGGAAGGAGTGCGCCTGGCCGGTGGCGAGCGTCACGACGGTCGGGGCGAAGGTGGGGATGCCGTGGGCGACGTTAAGGCTAGCGGTCGCGGCGGCGGAGGTGAGGGTGACCTTGCCGGGCGCCTCGGGGGCGGGGGCCCCGG
>WRIF01000063.1 GCA_009782865.1 Promicromonosporaceae bacterium | reverse complement strand
ACCTGTTGGCCCGGCTAGGACGGATGATCGGGGAGGGCTGCGCCACCACGGTGGCCCTGTTTGACCCGGAGGTGATCGTGATCGGCGGTGGCGTGGCCGCCGCCGGAGACCTGCTGCTGGCACCGGCCCGCGCGGCCTTCCTCGGCGCCCTGTCGGCGCGCGGCCACCGGCCGGAGGCCCGCATCGAACTGGCCGAGCACGGCAACGAGGCGGGCATCATCGGTGCCGCCGACCTGGCGCGCCGCTAGCCCTCCGCCGTCTCTCGTCGGCACCGTTTCTCGCCGCCGACGGTCAGGGCCTGGCCTCAGACGACGGCACCCGTTTCGTCGTCGTCGTGCCTTCGATGTTGCGGCATCCGCGCCACCAGCAGCGCCGCCCCGATGAGGAACGCCACGGCGCCCGCCCAGCCGATCCAGGTGGGCACGGAGAAGGCGGTGATCGCCGCCTGCAAGATGAGGAGCACCACCCCGATCGCCAGGGTGCCGACGGTCAGCAGCCACCCGAGCGTCGCCGGGGGGTCATGTCGCCAGCGCTGCCGGCCGGGGTTGGGGGCCTCGAACTCGCCATCGGCGTCGACGAGCGCCTGCGCCTCGGGCGATAGTGACCAGTCTCGGGGTCCGCTCGGCGGGGGAGGCGCCGCGTCGAGGTCGCTGAGCTCCTCGGCGATCTGGGCGAACCGCTCGTCAACCTGCCTTTTGTTCAGTCCCATGTAGGCACTCTAGGATGTTCTCTTGTGTTCTACTTCCTGATGCGGCACATCTTGGCGGGCCCGTTCGCCAAGTTGTACTTCCGCCCGTGGGCGCGAGGGCTGGAGAACGTGCCGACGGAGGGCCCGGCGATCCTCGCCTCCAACCACTTGGCGGTGATCGACTCGTTCGTCATGCCGCTGGTGCTGGATCGGCGCGTGAAGTTCCTGGGCAAGTCCGACTACTTCACCGGGCGGGGCATCAAGGGCCGGCTGGTGGCCGGCTTCATGCGCGGGATGGGCACCATCCCCGTTGACCGCGCGGGAGGCAAGGGCGAGGGGGCGCTAGCGGCGGCGCTGGAGGTGTTGGAGGCGGGCGAGCTGTTCGGCATCTACCCGGAGGGGACGCGCTCCCCGGACGGCCGGCTCTACAAGGCCAAGACAGGCGTGGCCCGCCTGGCGATTGCCTCGGGCGCCCCGGTGATCCCGGTGGTGATGATCGGCACCGACAAGTCGCAGGCCATTGGGCAGGTTATCCCCAAGCCGCTGCCGATTGGGGTGCTCTTCGGTGAGCCGTTGGACTTCTCGCGCTACGCCGGCCTGGAGAACGACCGGTTCATCCTGCGCGCCGTGGCCGACGAGATCACCCTGGCCACCATGAAGCTCTCCGAGCAGCAGTTTGTGGACGTCTACGCGCAGACCCAGAAGGCCAAACTCAAGGCCGCCCGTGACGAAGTTAGCTAGGTGAGATTCTCTGTCTCGATAGTTGGTGGGGGCTGGTTTTGAAGGCATGGCAAGGAGCGCTATGACGTTCAGGAGTCGGACCACTACGCCGAGCTCTGCGCGCGATGACCTGGGGGTGCGCGCCGGAACTGACCCTGAGCCTTCTTGTGTGACCGAGGATGAGCGCTCGTTCCGGGTGGCATCCACGGGAACGTCGGTCATGGACCTGCAGGGCATCGCCCAGTACAGCGGACCGCCGATCTCCCTGGAGGAGATGGAGCGCGCCATTGCGCCCTGAGCGTTTCTGTCGGTCCTGCCCGCTGGGGTTGGTGCGGTTTTTCTGTCTGCCGATGGCTACCAGGTAGAGGACTTTCAAGGCGGCGTCCTCGTCGGGGAAGTGGCCCCGTCTTCGGGTCGCTGCTCGGAAGCGGACATTGAGAGACTAGATGCCGTTGGTAGTGTAGATGAGTTTGCGAATCTCGGCAGGGAAAGACAGGAACGGGGTGAACCCGCTCTAGGATCGCTGCTACATCACGCCCATAACAGGGTACTTACCCTCCCAGGCTTCGGCGAACTCCCCAAACTCCCTAGAAGCGGTCTCTTCGTTCACGGCCGTGCAGACGCCCCTAAGTTCTCGGGTGATTTGACCCCAGTGGGCCCTGGAGACGTACCGTAGCGTGTTGCGGACTAGGTGGACTACGCAGGTCTGCACGTCTGCTTCCAGCCAGGTCACTGTGATCGCGTCGGGCAGGCCCTTGATCCCGTCGCAGCACACGATACACACGTCCTGAATTCCACGGTTTTTCAGGTCGGTGAGCATGTTCATCCACTGCTTGGCTCCTTCCCCGCCACTTGGCCCGACCCACATCCCCAGCACATCCCGGCGCCCCTCTAGGTCGATACCATCACGACGTAAACCGGCCGGCTCCTCACCCAGACGGCAGCCTGCCGGACTTTGAGCACGATCGCGTCAATCAACACGACCGGATAGACCCGGTCCAGCGGTCGGGAGTGCCAGGCCTGCTTGTCGTTTATCGCCTGGACGGTGACCCGTGAGACCAGATCACGAGAGACTTCCGTGTCACACACATCCGCCTGATGTCCCGCGATGTCGCCAGTGGTCGTACCCTTGGCATACATGCTGATTACCGCCGCATCGAACCCATCCAGAAGCAGCTGGCGTTTAGGCGCGAACTGCGGGGTGAACGTACCCTCACGGTCACGAGGCACCTCAATAGTCACGTCTCCGATCTCGGTACGAACCGTCTTCGAGATCGTCCTGTTAAGCGAGTTACCACCGTTACGACTCATCGGATCATGCTTGTCATGCCCCAAGTGATGAGCCATCTCTACCTCCAACGCTGACTGCAACACCCGCCGCGTCAACGCAGTCAACAGACCGCTCTCACCAGCGAGGTCCACCCCCTGGCTAGCAGCCGAGGACACCAACTCCTCCGCCAACTGATCCATATCCAGAAGCGACGAAGAGCCGCCAACCGGCACCACCTCGCCGCCGAACGATTGCTGTCGTGTCATGTCGTGATTCTTCATCCACCCCAGACTAAACCCGAGGAGGTCACGCCCCACCACTAGCACTAAACCTGACAGAGCCGCCCATGGAGCCCCCCGGTGACCTAGCTCGTTCCAGCGTCTACCGGGCCTCTCACCTTCGCAAGGAGTCTGGTCACTCTTCGCTTGCTGACTGCTAGAGATCCGGGGATGAGAACGGCGCCGAGCGAGAGTGTCAGCGTAGCCATTACGAGGGAGAAGGCCCACAGGGAGTTGGTGTCTGCCCAGAACCCGTCTCGTGTCACGATCAACAGGATTGCTGATGCACCCACCAAACACATGATCAGGTGAGAGGTGATGGCCCGAAGGTACAGGTGATTCGCCTTGTGCCTGATCGCTCTACTGGGAAGCTCGGTGCTCGCTAGGTAACTGATGTAGTCGGTCATCCTACGGTTCCACCCGAAGATCTTGATCGCTATATTCAGCACGGGGGTTCCAGCCAACGCGAGACCCGTGAAGGCGAGCCACGCATAGTCTCCGTGGCTGTATCCATGTGCGATGACAGCCATCGCTACGGACACTAGGAGGAGGGCCACGAAGAAGCAGTAGGAGAGCATCTCGTGATACTTGAAGTTCTGATACTGTTGCTCAGCCTTGATGAAGCAGCGGAGGTGCCGAATCTCAGTATCGATCTCATCTACTTCAACTGCATTGGCTCCGGAATCAGGGATGAGGCTCCTAGTCTCTCGAAGCGTAAGCAGATCAGCGCGCATGCGTCGCTGTGGAAACAGGGATGCCCACAGTAGCGGCGGGGCCGCGACTAGAGCCCCGATGAGCACCGCGGCAGGCGCAGCAAAGAGGAGCTCGACCCCAGGTCCCGAAGTAGACAGGGTTTGAGTGACATTCATCTTGGGCCTCCTCCATCGATCAGTCGGCCATGTTCAGCGATCAGGCCTTGTCGCCAGGCTAGTGGAGCACGCCCAGGTCGCGGTCACCGTATTCAAGTCCGCTACGAGGCATCCCAGCAGTTCAGGCGACATTTACCCACAACGGGCTTCCGGCCGACCGAGCCGAACGCGCCGTTCGATCAGACGCCGGGCGCCAAATCTGGAACACCGCTTGGTGGATCGGCTGGGAGTCAAGTCCGCGCTCTCTCTGAGGCGCTGAACAGCTCTCCATTCGGCGCGTCTGCTGGGGTGAGCCACACGCCCGACGCTTTGCTTCGAGGCTACTGGATTGCCAGATACGGCCCTAGTGCTGGTTCCCTCTGATCGGACGACCGCGCCCCTGACCCTCCCCCGGCAGGCGTCGGGCCTCACGGAGGATCTCTGCCGTGCTCTTGCGCGGCCTGGGCAGCACGCGCAACTCAGCCACCGGAACTCCATCGCGCGTGATGACCTTTGAGTCCCCAAGTTCCACCTGGGTTAGGACGTCGCCGCCACGCTGCCGCAGTTCCCGCACGGACACTGTCTCCCTGCCGTCTAGGCCCTGTGCCAGCGCTCGCATGTCCCCATTGTTTTACCGGTGACACACGGTGTCAATGACAAGATGGCGCCGCCTCTAGGGGCCAGCGCGGCGTCGTCGTCGTGCCTGGGGAAGCGCCCACTAGACTGTGCCTCGTCTAACCACACCCCTCTTGGAAGGTTCACCACCCACCATGGCTGTACGTCGCGTTGCCCTGCTCACCGCGGGCGGTTTCGCTCCCTGCCTCTCCTCGGCCGTTGGCGGCCTGATCGAGCGCTACACCGAGCTCGACCCCACCATCGAAATCATCGCCTACCAGTACGGCTACCGCGGCCTGCTCACCGGCGACAAGATCGTCATCACCGACGAGGCCCGCAAGCAGGCTCCGATCCTGCACAAGTTCGGTGGCTCACCGATCGGCAACTCCCGGGTCAAGCTGACCAACGCGGCCGACCTGGTAAAGCGTGGCCTGGTCAAGGAGGGCGACAACCCGCTGACCATCGCAGCGAAGCAGCTGCAGAAGGACGGCGTCGACGTGCTGCACACCATCGGCGGCGACGACACCAACACCACCGCCGCCGACCTGGCCGCGTACCTGGCCGAGAACAACTACGATCTGACCGTCGTCGGCCTGCCCAAGACCATCGACAACGACATCATCCCGATCAAGCAGTCGCTCGGCGCCTGGACGTCTGCCGAAGAGTCCGCGCAGTTCGCTGACAACATCATCGGTGAGCACCGCTCCGGCTACCGCATGCTGATCATCCACGAGGTGATGGGTCGCCACTGCGGCTGGCTGACCGCCGCCGCCGCCAAGGCCTACCGCGAACTGCTCGACACCAAGACGTTCGCCCCCGCCCTGGGCCTGACCCGCGAGCGCGTCGACGTGCACGCCGTCCTGCTGCCCGAGCTGGAGATCGACATCGAGGCCGAGGCCACCCGCCTGGGCCGCGTCATGGACGAGGTAGGCAACGTCAACATCTTCCTCTCCGAGGGTGCCGGCATGTACGAGATCATCGAACAGCTGGAGGCCGCCGGCGAGGAGATCAAGCGCGACGCCTTCGGCCACGTGGCCCTCGACACCATCAACCCGGGCCAGTGGTTTGCCAAGCAGTTTGCCGAGAAGCTCGGCGCGGAAAAGGTGATGGTCCAGAAGTCGGGCTACTACTCGCGCGCCGCCGCCGCCAACCCCGAGGACCTGCGCCTGATCAAGGGCATGGTCGACCTTGCTGTCGAGTGCGCCCTCAAGGGTGAGCCCGGCGTGATCGGTCACGACGAGGAGGACGGCGACAAGCTGAAGGCCGTGCCCTTCCCGCGGATTGCCGGCGGCAAGGCGTTCGACGTCGCCCAGGGCTGGTTCGTGGACCTGCTCACCGAGATCGGTCAGCCCCTGGTTCCGGCCAAGGCCCACTGACGCCCGCGGAGACCGCGGGTTGAAGTAGTCGATTCTTCCGCTGGTTGAGGAGCTCGCAAAGCGAGCGTCTCGAAACCAAAGGCCCGCCCTGTTCCCGCTCTGGCGGGGGAGGGCGGGCCTTTGCCGTCTGGACGCCGGTCGGTGTGCTGCCCGTCCGGCTGGCGGAATCAAGCCTTGGCCCGCGGAGCGCGGCCTGCCACTGTGAGAGGGTGGCAGATCATGGTGGGCGGGCGTGGGAACTCGTCGGCCTGGTCTTCGATGACGAGCGCCTTGCGGCGCTCGATCCAGCGGAGAATGCTAGAGCCGCCGCCCAAGAGGATGTCGAGAAAGCCCAGGCCGAGGCAGTCTATGACATGACCAGACCAGGCATCTATGCGTTCTCATACGGCTGGTATCTCGAACACCCCGACGACCACGACCGTTACTTGGTCAAGGTCGGCCGCGCTGGAAATGTCAGGAACAGGCTCGCGGAACATCGAGCAGGCGCGAAAACTCACCTCCCAGAACCGCTCGCCCTGCTTCGCGTCTACTTCGTCGACGACGTCAGCCGCGTCGAGGCTCTAGAGAAGTCCTTCCACAACCTACTCACCCACGCCGGCCACAAGAACCCCCGCTTCCGCGCCAAGGTTGTCGGTACGGAGTGGTTCGCGACCACAGCCGAGTTCCTCGATGCCGTCGCCGAGGCCGTCGGCATCGATAAGGGCATGTATGTCGGTGGCTCGGACTTCGCGTAGGTGTCTTGCTACCGAGGCCAAGCAGGCCCTCATGGCAGTCGCTCAGCCCAGTTGGGAGCCGTCCGCTTGGGCCTATCTGTGTTGCGGTTAGGGCCCGAGGTTGGCCAGCGAGGTGGTGATGGTCTGCTCGTCGATGCGGTAGGTGGGGCCATTGCCGGTCAGTACCAGCCGAAATGCTGGCTCGCCCACGGAGGCGGTGTCGATGTCTGCGATGGTGCGTTCGAGGGTGGCGTGAGCTTCCCCGATGCGGGAGGCGCCTAGTTTGACCTCGACTGCGCCCCACCTCCCGTCCTTTAGGCGCACGATGGCGTCGATCTCGCGCCGGTTTGAGTCTCGGTAGTGCCGAACCTCCCCTTCGAGCGCCCCGGCGTAGACCGACAGGTCGTGGAAGGCGGCAGATTCAAAGAGCAGTCCAAGCGTTTCGACGTCTGTTGCCAATCGTTCCGGGCTGGCGCCGATCGCCACCGCCGCCAACGACGGGTCTGCGAGGTGGTACTTCGGCGTGGTGCGGACCACTGCGCGTGAGCGCAGCGAAGGAGACCAAGAGCGCTGAGGCTCGACGAAGTACAGGCGCTGAAGCGACTCGACATAGTTGCCGATGGTTTCGGGTCGGATGTCGGGTGCCACCGACCGCACGTCCCGGGCGAGGGTTGCCAGGGAGACCTCACTGGCCGTCGAGCGGGCCAGGGCGGTAATCAGTTGCCTGATCACTTCCGGCGCATGTCGGACGCTGGCGACGCGCTGGATGTCGGTGCGAGTGATCTCGTCGATGTAGGTCTCCAGGCGGGCGGCGGCCTGCTCGAAGTCGAGATCGATCATCGCCGGGAAACCCGAGGTCGTTACGTCACGGATTGCGGTGGACAGCGTGAGGTCGCTTGTGTCCATCGTCGCTATATCTTGGCCAGCAAACAGGGCGGCGAGACTCACCGGGGCGGGTTGAGGGGTGCGTGTCTTCTCGCGAACGGTCATAGTCCGTTGCCGCAGCCGGATAAACCGTCCTCCTCCGGTGTGGCGGGTGATGTCATCGCTCGGCACCGATGACCCAGTGAGGATGAAGCGACCAAGTTCGGGGGAGAAGTCGACCGCGCGGCGGACAAGGTTCCACAGGTCGGGAGCATCGTGCCACTCGT
>WRIF01000062.1 GCA_009782865.1 Promicromonosporaceae bacterium | reverse complement strand
CGTTACCGTTCCAGTCACCCATGAACACCTCATCACCCACGCGACCGAAGGTGAAGTTGATGTCAGCGTTACCGCCAACCAAGTCAAACGACTTGAAGAACTGGTTACCCCGACGAATCGCCAGACGATCCGCAGCGAAACCAGGCTCAGTACCATCACCGGGATAGACGCACAGCGGGTCATCCGCGTACAAATGCTCCAGACCCTCGTAGGCACACCTTGCAGGCGGCAGCGCCACCGGAACGGTGGCGGCCGAGGTGACGGTGAGGGTCTCGAATCCGGCGGATGAGCTGGTGGCGGCGACCGTGATCACCGCGCCGACCAGGTCGGCCGACAGGTCGAGCAGGGCCGCGGTGGCCCCCGCGATAGGCGCGCCGTCGGCGTACCACTGGTACGTGACAACGCCGGTGGCCGGGGCGAACTCAGACACCGCGGACAGGGTAGAGCCAACCTCGGCCGTCCCGGTGATCGCCACCGAACCGGTGAAGGTCGCCGCGGCAATCGTGACCGGAGCCGAAGACACGGTGACCGGCAGGAAACCATCAGCGGTCGCCGTGGCGCGTACCACGATCTCGACGCCAACCAGGGAGGCGTCGGTCAGCGCGAACTCCCGCGCGGTACCGATCACCTCGGTGCCGCGCAGCCACTCGAACTCCACCGCGGCGTCGGCCGGATCCAGCCCGGTTACCGTGGCGGTCAGGGTCTGACCGAACACGGCAGCACCGGAAATCGCCACCGAATCTAGCTCGACGTACGGCGGCGGGGTGTAGACGCACAGCGGGTCATCGGCGTAGAGATGCTCCAAGCCCGCGTACTCACACATCACCGGGGACGCGGCCTCGACCAACACCAGGCTGAAATCGTCGAACGATCCCCAGGAGTTCGGGGGCAGGTAGGCCTGCACGCCGACCACCACGCGGTCACCGGCCTCCAGCTCTACCTCGGAGACAGCGAGTTCGCGCCAGTTGTTCCCGCCGGGCAGATCGACTCGGTAGGTCGAACCGCCGCCGACCAAGGTGCCGTCGAGCGAGATGAACGGGTAGGCGTGGCCTGCCCAGGCCGGGCCGGAGACGCCCTGGAACCAGGCCGAGAAGTCATAGGTGCCGGACTCAGGGATGTCCACATACTGGCGGATGTTGAAATAGCTGTTCTGGTCGTGCCAGAAACGCAGCGAGTAGGCGCCCGTTAGCGGCATGGTCTGTCCGCGGCCGAGGCCGGAGCCGCCGGGGGCATCGGTGGGCAGGCCCTGCGCGGACTCCACCAGCCACATCGACATGTCCGGGTATTCGAACGACGGGTTGAGCAGCAGATTGACCGGGCCATCGTCGTCGTCACCGGCGATGCGGGTAAAGGTGAAGTCGGCACTCACGTTCTCGCCGTTCAGCGCGACGCCGACCAGCCGCAGGTAGACCTCGGAATCGACAGGAATGCCAACGCCCACGGTCTGGGTTTGGCCGTTGACGAAGTCGGCCAGCATCGGCATACCCCGGTATTGGAACTGCATCGTGCGCATGTTCTCACCGTGCATGCGGACCTGCAGGCCCTGCTCACCGGTGAACTCGGTGACGTCGGGGGTGATCCACAGGCGCGGCTCCCCGAACACCGGATCGATGCGGTCGATCTCCCCCGTGTGGGTGATGCGCGAGGAGGTAGTCAGCAGCCAGCCGCCCTGGTTGAGCGGGGGCAACTGCTCGCCGTCGCCGTTGTGGACGATCACGCTAACGGGCACCGAGGTGCCGGCCGGCAGGGTGTGTACCCACACCTCGGTGCCGTCGGCGGCGGTCTCGCGGGTCATCAGCGGGGCGTTGTCCCAGTCGCCGCCCACCAGGTTGGCCTCGGCGGTCCAGGCCCACAGGCGCGGCGCCTCCCACGATGGGTGCGTGAACTCAATCCGCAGCGGGGCCTGAGAGTCAACCCGCACAAACTGGAAGGAGCGAGTGTCGACGCGGTTGCCGTCGGTGCCGGTGACGGTCAGAACGAAGACCTCCCCCGGGGCGGCACCGGCGCCGACGTTGAGGACCTCGCCGGGCGCGAACGCGCCGGCGGCGATCTCTTCGCCATCGCGGGTGACGGTGAAGGACTGTTCGGTGGTGCGCTGGGCGCGCAGGGTGACGTCGATGCCGCTGGCGTTGTCGAAGTTGGCGACGCCGCCGGTGATGTAGACCACCGGGCCGGGAGTGACGACGATGGGGGTGACCTCCCCGGTGTGCGTCACCCGGGCCGAGCCCTCCACCCGCCAGCCATCGGACGGCGGCACCTGTTGGCCCGCGCCATTGTGGAACATGACCTGCAGTGGCGCCTCGACATCGGGCGCGAAGGTGTGGACCCACACCTCCACCCCGTCGTCTGCGACCTCGCGGGTCATCAGCGGGGCGGAGTTCCAGTTGCCGCCGGTCTGGTTGCCGGCGGCGTTCCAGGCCCAGATGCGCGGGGCAGCCCAGGACGGGTGGGTGAACTCGATGCGGATGGGGCCGGGGGCCTCCACCCGGGTGAAGGTGAACTCGCCAGTGGCGGTGTCTTCGCCGTCGGTGGCCTCCAGGCGCAGCACGAAGTCATCGCCAATCTCAGCGTCGGCGCCGATGGTGATCACGTCGCCGTGGGCATAGGAGCCCGCAGCGACCACCTCCCCACGCAGGGACACGGCGTAGGAGGCGGCGGTGGCGTTGAAGGCCGAGAGGGTGACGGCCACGCCCGCCTCGTCGTGGAAGGTGGAGGTGCCGGGCTCGGCGGCCACGCCGGGGCGGGCGACGATGGCGGTGTCGGGGTGGTAGGCGACGATCACCGACCGCGGGGCGAGGTAGTGGCCGGAGATGCGGCCGCCGGCCACCGTGAACTCGTTGCCGGACACCTGGTCGGTGACCGTGCCATCGGGCAGATTCACCGGGAAGTCGACTCGCGTCCAGTTGGTGCCGGCGTTGACGATGACCACGCCGTCGGTCTGCTGCGGGCTGGCGCCGCGCTCGATCATCGCAACCTGACCATGGGTCGAGGTGCGTTCGGGCTGGCCGTTGAAGTGGTTGGAGAACCAGTTGATGGCGACGATGGTGGGGTCTTCAAAGAAACGGTCGTGGCCCCAGTTGTTGCGCCAGGTGCCGTCGGCGTTCTCCGAGAACATGTTGCCGTTGTTGTTGAAGTTGCCGTTTGGCAGCATGGCGTCCTGGCCGGGGCGTACCAGCCACAGCGGGGTGGTGTCGGCACGGGCGGCGATTAGGCCCCAGCCCACCCGGAACTGGGCATCGGAGATCCAGTTGGAGACGCCAGCGTTGCCGAAGTGGTCGTGTGACTCAACCCACGGGACCAGGCGTTCGGCGCGGTGACGGCCGAGCGGGGAGCTCTCGTTTTGCGGCTGGCCCCAGTTGACATCCCAGGAGGAGATGTTGCCGTTCCGGAGCATCTGGTCGCGCAACCAGTAGCCGTAGTTGTCGGCGGTGACGTGCATGCCGGGGATGGCGTCAAGGTAGGTGTTGTGCAGGCGGTGCAGGAGTTCGCCGTACTGGAAGGTGTCGATGCCGTGCATCTCGGAGACACGCTGCTCGACAAACCGTTGCGCATTCGGCCAGAAGTCCGAGCACATGTACGGGCCGTCGAACGGGCAGGGCAGCTCGATGTGCACCATGGCGTCATAGCGGAAGCCAGAGGCCCCGGCGGCGATCTTCTCGCCCAGGAACTGGAAGTAGCGCTGCTGGAAGGAGGGGTTGCCGGTGTCGAAGTCGACCAGGCCGAGCAGGCGCAGCCGCGTGGTCGCATACCGGTCACCCCAGTCGGCGCCGCCGCGATAGTCGCCAATGTTTTGGTCGTACCAGCCGCCGCGGCCTGGCACGGCGCGGAACCAGTCGTGGCGGCCGCGCAGTTCATCGTCCAGGAGGTGGAAGTACGCCGAGGTGTGGTTGGGGACGGCGTCGACGATCACGTGGATGCCGTGCGCGGCGGCGGCCTGGGTCAGCGAGCGGAACTCCGCCTCGGAGCCCAGGATGTTGCCGATGCGGAAGGCGGTCGGCTGGTAGAGGACCCACCAGGGCGACTCGATGTGGCGGTTGCCGCCCGGCTCGTCACGGTAGTAGTCGAAGTCCGGCGGGGTGATCATCGACTCGCCAATCGGCGAGGTCTGGATGACGCCGAAGCCGGCGGCCGCGATGGCGGGCAGGTTGGCCTCAATGTCGCGGAAGGTCATGTTCCAGGCGTGGAGGATGTTCCCACCCTGCATGGTGTCGGGCAGGCCGTGGCGATCAAAGTCGAAGTCGAGGGCGACCGGGGCGGTGGCCGCGGTTACCTCGGTGGCCTCCGCGACGGGCACGGGCGCGTCGGCGATGGCCGGGGCAATGACGGATGTGGACAACAGTGCGGCGCACGCTGCGATGAGAGCGCCTTTGAATCTCAGCCTCATGAGCCCACGATGCCCGGTTTCGTGGCGCCGAAGTGCGCTCCGTCCGCCAGTGATGCCGGTTTTGTCCGCCGACGATCCCTTCGGGAGCCTGCCCTGCTCGATGATCCGAGCGGGACAGGCCCCCTGAGGTTGCTAGTTAGTTGGTGCCCCAGTGGCCGACGAAGACGTCGTCTCCAAGGCGTCCGAAGGTGAACACCGTGTCAGCCCAACCACCCTGCTGGTGATTACTCACGTAGAAACGGTTCCCACGACGCACAGCCGGAGTGTCGATCCCGTCCCCGTTCCAGTCACCAACGAACACCTCGTCACCCGGGTGGCCGAAGGTGAACGAGTAATCCGCGTTCCCACCGCGCAGGGTGTTGCTCACGAAGATCTCATTACCCCGACGCACCGCAAACGTGTCCCCAGGCTCCCCATTGAAGTTGCCCGGGATCAACTCATCGCCTGCCTGCCCAAAGGTGAACACCTCTTCGGCGGGGCCAGAGACGAACGTGTTGGACACGAAGATCCGGTTACCGCGACGGACCGAGAAGGTATCGATCCCGTCCCCGTTCCAGTCACCGACGAACACCTCATCGCCAACCCGGCCGAAGGTGAACAACGTGTCGGCCCAACCACCCTGCTGGGTGTTGGTCAGGTAGAAGTGGTTCCCCCGGCGGATGGCCGGCGTGTCGATGCCGTTGCCGTTCCAGTCTCCGATGAAAACCTCATCTCCGATGCGGCCGAACGTGAAGTCGATCTCGGCGTTGCCGCCAACGAGCTCCAGGTTCTTGAAGAACCGGTTTCCGCGGCGCAGGCCAAGCCGGTCGGCACGGAACTGGTCGCCGGGCTCGACCTCATCACCAGGCTCGACCTCGTCACCAGGCTCAACCTCATCACCAGGCTCGACCTCGTCACCGGGCTCAACTTCGTCACCCGGCTCAACTTCGTCACCCGGCTCAACTTCGTCACCCGGCTCAACCTCATCACCCGGCTCAACCTCATCACCCGGCTCAACCTCATCACCCGGCTCAACCTCATCACCCGGCTCAACCTCATCACCCGGCTCAACCTCATCACCAGGCTCAACCTCATCACCAGGCTCAACCTCGCCGGGTTCGACGCACAGCGGGTCGTCGGCAGGCAGGCCCTCGAGGCCCTCGTACTCGCAGGCGGGCGGGACGTCGCCGTCTCCCTCAATGCGGGTGAAGGTAAACGGGACACTGACCGACTCACCGGTGAGGCCAACGGCGCTCAGGGTGAGGACGAAGACCTCTCCCGGGGTGGAGTCGGCGCCGATGTTGAGGACGTCACCGTGTTCGAAGGACCCGGACTCGATCTCCACCCCGTCGCGGGTGAGGGAGAGCTCGCGCTCGGTGGTGCGCAGGGCGCGCAGGGTGACGTCGATGCCGGCGTCACTGTCAAAGGTCGCGGTACCGCCGACGACGTAGACCACCGGGCCGGGCGTGACGACGATTGGGGTGACCTCCCCGGTGTGTGACACCCGGGAAGGACCCTCGACTAACCAGCCCTCCGACCCCTGCTCCGGCACCTGTTCGAACGGGTCCCCTCCGTCGTGGAACATGACCCGCAGTGGCGCCTCGACGTCGGGCGTGAAGGTGTAAACCCACACCTCGACGCCGTCGGCGGCGATCTCCTGGGTCATCAGGTGGGCCGAGGACCAATCGTCACCGGTCTGGTCGCCGGCGGAGTTCCAGGCCCAGATCCGCACCTGCTCCCAGTTGGGGTGGGTGAACTCGATGCGGATGGGCATCCGGGTGTAGACGAACTCCTCTACGACGGTCTCTTCGCCGTCGGTGGCCTCGAGGCGCAGCTCGAGGTCGTCTCCGACCTCTGCTCCCGCGCCGATGGCGATCACGTCGCCGTGCTCGTACGAGCCCTCGTCAAGGAGGTCACCGCGCAGGGTCACCTGGTAGGAGGCGGAGGTGGCGTTGAAGGCCGAGAGGGTGACGGCAATGCCCGCCTCGTCGTGGAAGATGGAGGTGCCGGGTTCGGCGGTCACCCCGGGGGCAGCGGCCCCGGCGTCGACAGCCTCGTCGGCGGGAGTTGGCACCGGCACGTCGGCGACGGCCGGGGCGATAACGGATGTGGCTACCAGTGCGGCGCAGGCTGCGATGAGAGCGCCTTTGAGTTTTATTCTCATGGCCCCATAAAAGCCCGGTGTCGTGTCGCAGAAAAGTGCTCCGGCCCAAATTGACAGCCATTTTGACTGCCTGTGATCCCACTTTACACAAGCGCTTGGCGCCTTTTGTCTGGTGTCCTGGCGGCAGGCGGGACACCTGTCACGGCGGACTCGCCGCCTCACCCTTGCCGCCGGCGCAGCGGCGGCGCGCGGCGCGACCCGCGGCCAGATATCTCAGCGGAAGACGACGGTCCGCGAGCCGTCGAGCAGCATCTCCACCGCTCAACAGTTGTAGCACCTACACTGAAGCCATGACCGTCGGGCACGGACCACGGGAGTCCGTCACCATCGATGACGAGGTGCTGCCCAAAATCGCAGCGGACGGCTGGTCGGAGGACCAGGTTACGCGCGAATTTCTGGTCAAGGCGAAGGACATCACCACGCCTAGTGGAGCCACCCGCCACCACCCAGACGGCTCCGTCGACATTGTGCTTTCGACACACCCTGGCACGCCCACCGTCGCGGTGGAGGCGAAACGAAGCCACCGGACGGCTGAGGCCGCGATTCAGCAGGCGATCCGGTATGCCGAGCAACTCGATGTCCCGCTGGCCTACGGCACCAACGGCGGCCGGATCATTGAGCGAAACCTTCGAACCGGCGTCGAGACTGAGGTCGACAACTTCACCGATCCCGTGGAGGCGTGGGCCAACTACTGCTTACAGCATGGCCTGGACGACGCGGGCGCCGCCCTCCTTGCCGAAGCCCCCAGCCGCGCGAAACGCGCAGTGTCAGGCGCCGTCGTCGAGCCGCGCTACTACCAGACGGTTGCCATCAACCGCGTCCTGCGAGCCATCGCCCGAGGCGGACGACGAGTTCTGCTTCTCATGGCCACGGGGACCGGAAAGACGTTCACGGCGATGCAGATCGTGCACAAACTGCGCGAACACGCCAGGGAAGCCAGGCCTGACCGCAACTACCGGGTGCTCTATCTCGCAGACCGAGACCAGCTGCTGACCCAACCGATGAAGAAAGACTTCATCCCGGCCTTTGGAACCCAGACCGTCGCACGCGTCAGGGGATCGGCAGACCCAAGTCGAGAGATCTTCTTCGCCTCCTACCAGGCGTTGACCGGGGATCGGGTTGATACCGGCGCCGGCGCGCTGGCA
>WRIF01000061.1 GCA_009782865.1 Promicromonosporaceae bacterium | reverse complement strand
CTCCCCCGGGGCCAGGGTGAGGCGGTTGAGCATGAGGGAGGCGATCGCTCCCGGGTCGCCGGGGTGCTGGTGGGCCAGGTCGATCACCGTCTGATCGGCGGCCTCGTAGGGGGAGCCCTCTTCTAGGCGCCGCCTAACCGAGACCACGGTCGCGTCGATGTCGGCCCGCACGCCTGCCTGGCCGCGCGCGGCCAGGAGGTGCTCGAAGGCGGCCCGCATGCCGCGCTCGGAGCGGTCCTCGTGCAGGTGTTGGCGGGCGGTGGCTGCCAGGCGGCCGTCGAGCCCGGTGAGCAGGCCCACGGCCTGGCGGGGCGCCCGGAACCCGGCCAGCGCCTCAAACTGGGTCAGGGCGATGATCATCTCGGGCTTGTGCTGATCGTCGTGGAACTTGCGTTGCGGATGGCCGAGCGGCACCCCGGCCGCGTTCTCGGTGTTGAACCCCTCGCGGGCCTGGTGGCTCGACGGGTGTACCTGCAGGGACAGCGCCCGCCCGGCGGCGAGGATCTTCAGCAGGTAGGGCAGGCGCGGGCCGTACTCGTCAGCGACCCGCTGCCCGAGCGTGCCCGCTGGATCGGAGCGGATCAGCTCGGCCAGGCAGACGGCGGCCTGCTCGTCGTCGTGGTCAAGGCGCGCACGCGACGGGGCAGAAGGGTGTGTGCCGAACCACAGTTCGGCCATGGGGGCGCCGTCTGCCTCGATCTTGAGCAGGTCCGCGATGGCGTCGTGGGAGCCCCAGTCGTAGCGCTGCAACGTGTTGTGCAGGCGAAGCGGGCGAGCGGGGACGGCCATGGCGTAACCATAGCCGCCGCCGGGTAGCCTTAGGCGGTGAGCCACGACCTTTCCTCCCTGATCAAGGCCTATGACGTGCGCGGCACGGTGCCCGATCCCTTCAGCCCCGAGGTGGCCGAGGCCGTCGGCGCCGCCTTCGCGCGGATGGTGGTGCTGCCCGGCGGCCACACCGAGGTGGTGATCGGCAACGACATGCGCGAGACCGGCCCCGCCCTGGTGGAGGCGTTCACCCGCGGCCTCACCGACGCCGGGGTCTCGGTGATCCTGATCGGCCTGACCTCGACCGATGGCCTGTACTACGCCTCGGGCACGCTTGACCTGCCCGGCGCGATGTTCACCGCCTCCCACAACCCTGCCCAGTACAACGGCATCAAGATGTGCCACCCGGGCGCGCGCCCGGTGGGGGAGAACTCCGGCCTGGCCGAGGTGCGCTCCACCGCCCAGCACTACCTGAACTCGTCCCTGCCGACGCCGGTGCCTGCCGCCCAGCGCGGCACCGTGCGCACCGAGGACCTGATGAGCGGGTACGCCGCCTTCCTCCGCTCGCTGGTCCCCCTGAGCGGCATCCGTCCCCTGAAGGTGGTCATCGACGCCGGCAATGGGATGGGCGGATTCATCGTGCCCCTGGTGCTCGGCACCGCCGCGGGCCTGCCCGAGCTGCCGCTGGAGATTGTGCCGCTGTACTTTGAGCTCGACGGCAACTTCCCCAACCACGAGGCCAACCCGCTCGACCCCGCCAACATCGTCGACCTGCAGGCCGCCGTGGTTGCCCATGGCGCCGACCTGGGGATCGCCTTTGACGGCGACGCCGACCGCTGCTTCTTTGTCGACGAGACCGGCCGCGCCGTCTCCGGCTCCGCCGTCACCACCCTGGTGGGCCTGCGGGAGCTCGCCAAGGAGCAGGCCGCCGGCCGCGAGGCGACGATCATCCACAACCTGATCACCTCGAAGGCCGTGCCCGAGATGCTGAACGCCGCCGGCGCCCGCACCGTCCGCACCCGCGTGGGCCACTCCTTCATCAAGGCGCAGATGGCGGCCGAGAACGCCGTGTTCGGCGGCGAGCACTCGGCGCACTACTACTACCGTGACTTCTGGTTTGCCGACACCGGTATGTTGACCGCCCTGCACGTTCTCGCCGCGCTCGGCACCGCCCAGGGCAACATGAGCGACCTGGCGCTGATGTACGAGCCGTACGCCGCCTCCGGCGAGATCAACTCGACCGTCGCCGATGTGGAACGGGCCACCGCCAGGGTGGTGGAGGCCTACCGACGCGCCTATCCGGAGGTGGTCCTCGATCATCTCGACGGCGTGACGGTCTCGCACTGGGACGTGCCGGGAGGACCGCGCTGGTGGTTTTCGCTGCGGCCCTCGAACACCGAGCCGTTGCTGCGGCTCAACGTCGAGGCCGCCGACGAGGATGTGATGGAAAAGGTCCGCGACGACGTCCTGTCCCTGATCCGCGCCTGAGGCCTCCGCCTCCTCCTGGCGCCTCCTCCTAGGTGGTGATCCCGGCGGCCCGTCGGGTGCGGCGCGAGGCGTGCACCGTCCAGCGCGGCACCCAACGGTGCAGCGCCCCGGCGGCCACCGGCCCGAGCGCCCCGGCCGCCCAGACTCCGGCGGCCAGCGATCCCAGCGCCGCCCCCGCCGAGACGAGGAGCGGGCCTGCCGCCGAGCCCGTGTCCTGGAGCAGCCGCCACAGCCCGAGGAACTGGGCACGCCCGTGGGCGGGCGAGGCATCCGAGCCGAGCGTCATCAAGATGCCCGAGGAGACGCCGTTGCCGAGGCCCAGCAGCATGGCGACGACCCCCACGGTCACCACTCCGGCGGTCAGCGGCAGCAGGAATAGGGCCACCCCCATCACCAGCATGGAGGGGATCGCCACCCAGTTGCGGCCCAGCTTGTCCATCAACTTGCCGGCCGGGTAGAACAACAGCATGTCCACGGCGCCGGCCACCCCCACGATCAGGGAGGTGGTCGAGTTTTCGATGCCGAGGTGCTCGGCCCACATCGGAATCACTGTGTTGCGGGCCCCGCGCACGGCGCCGATCAGCAGGCAGGCCAGCCCGAGGGTGAAGAACAACTGCCGATGGTCGACGAACACCGTCTTGATGGTTGGTTTATTCGGCGCATGGCCCGTCAGTCCGACCGCCTCGGCCGGGGTGGGGGCGGGCAGGTGCGGGGCGTCATCCTTGACCAGGAGCACGTTGATCGCTGCCGCCACCGAGAGGGCCACTCCGAGCCACAGGGCGGCCGTCGGCCCCCAAAGGTAGATAATCGGCGCGCCGATAAACGGGCCAAGGAAGTTTCCGACGCGGTGGACCCCGCCGAGGGTCGACAGCACTCGGGCGCGGCGCAGGGGAGGAGTGATCTCGGTCAGGTAGGAGTGCCTGGCCAGCCCGAACACCGCCCCCGCCACCCCGAGCAGGATGATCGCGGCCCCGAGCAGCCACAGGTTCGGCGCCCAGGCGGCGAGCGCGAAGGCGCCCGCGGCGAGCAGCCCGGCCCACAGCATCGCCCAGCGGTCACCGATCTTGGAGGCGATCTCCCCGGCCGGCAGGTCAGCGATGATGGTGCCGACTGACAGGAGGGAGGCCATGACGCCCGCGGTGGCCAGGTTGGCGCCCAGGTGGGTGGCCGCGGGCACGATGACCGGCAGCAGCGCCCCCACGCCGGTGGAGAAGGCCAGGGTGGGCAGGAAGGCCCCGAGCACCACGGCGCGCGGGAACAGCGGGGCCTCCTGATCTTCCATCCGGCCTATTGTGCCCTGCCGGGCTGCCTCGGCCCGCATCCGCCGGGGGAGCGGCCCGGGATCACGCGGGGCCGGGCTGGGAGTTTCGCAGGGAGTCCCGCAGGCCGCGCCAGCGGGCGGCGCGCACGGGCTGCGGCTCCGTGCGCAGCAGGGACGCCTTGAGGGCGCCAAGCGTCTGCCGTCCCAGCGCGGCCACCCAGGTGCCGGCGGGCAGGTGGCGGCGGGCGACCAGCAGCGAGTTGCGCGTGTTGTAGTACCGGAACAGCGGCGACTTCCCGCCGCCGGTCGAGGCCATGTGCCGGTGGGTGGCGACGGCGCGTGGCTCGAAGGCCACGGTCCAGCCGGCCCGGCGCAGCCGGAAGGAGAGGTCGGTGTCCTCGTAGTACAAGAACAGGGAGGCGTCGAAGCCCCCCGTCTCCCGCAGCCCCTGGGTGCGCAGCAGCGCGGCACCCCCGTTGAAGCCAAAGACCTCCCGCTTGGCGGCGGGAGTGCCGGCGCACTCGGCTAGCACCTCGTCAAGGGGGCGGCCGTAGTCACGGTCGGTAGCCCCGGCGCCGGTCCACACATTGCCGGTCGAGTTCACCAGGCGCTGGCCGTCGGCGGCGGGCTCTGCCAGCAGCACCAGCGCCGTCACGGCGCCCAGCCGCCGGTCCGCCTCCGCCGTCGCCACCAGGGTCGATACCGCCTCCGGCGCAAAGGCGGCGTCATTGTTGAGCAAGACCACGTAGTCGATTTCCGCCTGGTCCGGGGAATCGAGCAGATCGTCCGTCGCCGCCGCCACCCCGCCGGCAAAGCCGACGTTTTCCGGCAGGGTGAGCACCCGCACGCCCGGGTAGGCGGCGGTCAGCAGGGCCTGCGTGTGATCGGTCGAGGCGTTGTCCACCACCACGATCTCTATGTTGACGTCGGCCTGCGCGAGCAGCGAGTCCAGGCACGATGGCAGCAGGTCGGCCCCGTTCCAGGTCACCACGATGGCGCGCACGGTGGGCCTGGTCGCGGCGGGCCTGTCTGCGGTCGGTTGCTTGGTGTCGTCGGGCACTATTGCCCCTCTCGGCCGGGGGCAGAGATGGCGGACTGGTAGGCAGATACGTGGGCGGCGGCGGAGGCCTGCCAGGTGTAGCCGGCGGCGTTGGCGCGCGCGGCCTTCGCCAGGGCGGAGTGTCGCGGCCCGCAGGCCTCGCGGATGCCGGCGGCCACCGCCGCTGGATCGAGTGCATTGACCAGGAGGCCGCCGTCGCCCAGCACCTCCGCCATGGACGTGCCGGCAGAGGTGACCACGGGCACCCCGTGCGCTTGTGCCTCCAGCACCGGCATGCCGAACCCCTCCCAGATGGACGGGAACACGAAGGCGCGAGCTTCGGCGTAGGCGGTTTGCAGGTCGGCCCACGGCAGGGAGCCGAGCACGCGGACCCGGTCGGCCGGCAGCGCGGCCCGTCTGGCGCTGAGGTCGCTCCCGGCGGTCCCCCAGCCGTCGGGACCGATCAACACCAGGTCTGCGTCTAGCTCGTCCATGACCTGTCCGTACGCCTCCAGCAGCACGCCCAGGTTCTTGCGCGGCTCGATGGCCCCGCACCACATCAGGTAGGGGCGCCCCAGCCCGAAGCGCGCCCGGAAGGCGGCGCCGTCGGCGGCGGTGACCTCGCGCGCCGAGACTCCGTGTGGGATGACGTGGAGGCGGGCGGGGTCGAACCCGGCGGCAAGGCAGTCGTCGCGGGTGGCGTCTGAGGGCACAATCACCAGGTCGGCCTCGCGGCGGGCGATCGCCAGTGACCGTTCGAAGAACGCCACTCCGGCCGGGGTGAAGTGTTCTGGGGCGCGGACGAAGGCTAGATCGTGCACGGTCACCACCAGCGGCAGGCGTCCGCGTCGCCCGGTCACCCTGGGTGGGGGGATGGCCCAGGTGGTGGCGTGCAGTACCTCCGTGTCTGCCGGGGCCAGGGCGGGCCAGCGCAGGCGGGCCCACCCCTGGTACAGCCCCTGGCGGGGAAGGGCGGAGGTGCGGACGGTCATCGAGGCGGGGAGGCCAGCCGGAGGGGCGGCGCGCAGGTGGGGGTGACGCGCCGCCAGGCCGGACAGGTCGATATCGCCGCGGGCGGCGAGGGCCGCCGCCAGCTCGCGAATATAGGTGCCCGAGCCGCCGGGAACCGGCTGGAATAGCTGCTCAACCGTTAGGGCGGCCGTTAGGCGAGGCGCACGCAGATGGTTCACCGCCCCGCCAGGGCCATGGCGGAGGCCGCCAGGGTGGGCGCCAGGTTCTCCTTGCGGATGCGCAGGTCAATGTAGAGCAGCGCGGTAACGGCGGAGACGAAGGCCGTGGTCAAGATGGTGACCACCGTCTGACCGAGCAGGGTGGCGACGCCCAGGGCGCCACCCCCCGCGGTGGCGCCGGCAAGGAGCCCGATTAGCGTGAACGGGGTGGAGATCAGCGATGAGGCCAAGCTGGCGATGATCCCGGCAAGCAGGGAAATGCCGAGAATCCGCCACCACCCGCCCCGGGTCAACTCCCACACGCGGGAGACCGTTTTCCAGATGGCTTGGCCCTCCAGGGCGAGGGCGGCCGGGACGAGCATTACCTTGATCGAGATCCAGATGGCCAGGCCGGCGAAGCCCAATGAAAGCAGTATCACCAGGACCACGGCCAGGCCGCCGCCGACGCCTCCGACGATGGCCACGACAAGCCCGACGAAGATGGCCACGGCGGCCATCGTGATCACCACCTGCAGGAGCAGCCAGGCGATTAGGGGCCAGATGCGTGGTCGGATGCGGGCCCACACCTGCCGGGGGGTGATCCGGTCACCGATGGCCGAACGTGACACGGAGACCGTCAAGATTCCGGTGACCACCGGTGCGGCCAAGGGCAGGGCGATGCCGGCGCCGGCCGTGATGGCCAGCCAGGTGGCGGACAGTTCGAGGTTCGCCTCGGCGAAGTAGGTGGCGAACTCGGGGTTCTCCTGGAGCCTGGTCCACCAGGGATCGATCAACGGCAGGAAGGCCGCCCCGATGGCCACGCCAATCACGGTGACCAGCACGATCACCAGGGAGGACAGCCCGAGCATCACCTTCCAGTTGTGACGGATCGAGGCAAAGGCGCCCTCCAGGATCTCACCGAGGCCGAGGGGCTGCAGGGGGATGGTGCCCGGCTTGTAGGCGGGCGCACCGTACGGGCCCTGCGGGGCGCCGTAGGGGGAGGCCGGGGGCATCGAGCCCGGGTGGGTGGGGGCGCCGGGGGCGCCGTATCCGGGTGGCGTCGGGTGGCTCATAGGCGAAACGATAGCCGCCTGCGGCCGTCAGGCCCGTCAACACCGCCGGAAACCGGCCCGCCGCCGGTCCGAGGCGCCCAGGTTGCGCGGCCCGTGCCAGAGGGCTCGCCGCCACGTTGCAGGGGATACCCGTGGAATGTTCGCCGAAGACGGCACGATCTCGTAGCGGGTGACCGGTCAGATTGGCGATGCCTGTTGTTTTCGGTAGGCGGTTACCGACATTCTCAACGAGGTGTGAGCGGCACGCTTGACGGATGCGCGCCGAGTGACGGCTAGCGGGCGGGCGCGAACTCCTGCACCATGCGCGAGGTCTCGTCCTGAATGAGGCGGGCCTTGGGCGTGTAGGCCCCGGCGTAGGCGCGGCCGTGGTGTCCGCAGAACAGCAACTCTCCGGAGGCGAGCTCTACGCGAACCCAGGCCTGTGCCCCGCAGCGATCGCAGCGGTCGGTGACGGTCAGCGCGTGCTCCGTGCCGGGCTCCGCGCCGGTGTCCGTGGCGGTCAGGGTCTCAGTGGCTGCAGTCATGATGCTTCCATGGTGGCACCACCGACTGGGGCTTGGCAAACCAATGGCGCCCATTTCGCCGCCGGCTTAGCCCCGCCGCCGCCGCGGGAGCCGTCCCATCAACTAGCCTATGGCCGGTGAGCAACGCAGGAGAAAACTACTCTGCCCGGCATCTGTCCGTGCTGGAAGGCCTGGAGGCCGTCCGTAAGCGGCCCGGCATGTACATCGGCACCACCGACTCGCGCGGCCTCATGCACTGCCTGTGGGAGATCATCGACAACTCCGTTGACGAGGCCCTCGCCGGTTTCGCCAAGCAGATCAGCGTCACCCTGCACGCCGACGAGTCCGTCACCGTCGAGGACGACGGGCGCGGCATTCCCGTCGATGTGGAGCCCAAGACCGGCCTGACCGGTGTCGAGGTGGTCTTCACCAAGCTGCACGCCGGCGGCAAGTTCGGTGGCGGCTCCTATGCCGCCTCTGG
>WRIF01000060.1 GCA_009782865.1 Promicromonosporaceae bacterium | reverse complement strand
GCAGGCTCTTGTCCGCCCAAGGTGAACCGCCCCGCGGTATGCGGCTAGGCGGCAGTCATTTGACGCCGGCACCGCGCTCGGAGAGTGGGGCGAGATTGGCCCGCGCGCCGGCCCCTGATTAGCAATCTCGCGCCACCGGATTTAGGGTTGAACACGTGACTGAACTCGCGCCTACGCTTGCCACCTCCCCTGAGCCCACTGTTGAAGGCTTCGCCGCACAGTACCTGCGCTCCCTGACCTACACGCAGGGCACCACGATGGAGTTGGCCTCCCCTAACGACAAGTACCAGGCACTCGCGGACACCGCGCGTGCCTACTTGATGGACCGGTGGAACCGCACGCGCTCCCGGCAGCAGCACCGTGGGGCGCGCGGGGTTGCCTACCTGTCCGCCGAGTATCTGCTCGGCCGCCAGCTGGACAACGCCCTGCTCTCCTGCGGCCTGACGGACATTGCCCGCGACGCGATGGCCTCGCTGGGGTTGAACATCGACGATCTCAGGGCGCTGGAGCCCGAGCCCGGCCTCGGCAACGGCGGCCTGGGCCGTCTGGCCGCCTGCTTCATCGACTCGCTGGCCACGCTCAGCATCCCGGCCATCGGCTACGGCATCCGCTACGAGTACGGCATCTTCCGCCAGACGTGGGTCGACGGCCGGCAGGTCGAGGAGGCCGACAACTGGCTCGACAACGGCTCCCCCTGGGAGGTCGCGCGGCCAGACCAGGTGCAGATCGTCAACTTCGGCGGTCGCGTCGAGCACGATGGCGACAAGGCGACCTGGATTCCGGAGTTTTCCGTCCGCGCCATTCCGTTCAACTACATGGTGCCCGGCTATCAGAACGGGCGCGTCAACACGCTGCGCCTGTGGAGTGCCCGCGCCACCAAAGAGTTCGACCTGCAGATCTTCAACAACGGCGACTATGTCGACGCCGTCCGCGCTCGGACGTTCGCCGAGAACATCACCAAGGTGCTCTACCCGGAGGACTCCACCCCGCAAGGCAAGGAACTGCGGCTGCAGCAGCAGTACTTCTTCGTATCGGCCTCGCTATACGACTTCATTGACCGTCTGATGGGCGAGGGCGTCGAGCCGTCGACGCTGCCCGACCGCGTCACCTTCCAGCTCAACGACACCCACCCGGTGATCGGCATCCCGGAACTGATGCGCATCCTGGTCGACGAACGGGGCTTCACCTGGGACGACGCCTGGGACATCACCCAGCGCAGCTTCGCCTACACCTGCCACACCCTGTTGCCCGAGGCCCTTGAGGTCTGGCCGGTCGCGCTGATGGAGAAGCTGCTCCCGCGGCACATGGAGATCATCTACCGCATCAACGAGCAGTTCCTCACGCAGGTCCGTGCCAAGTACGGCAACGACGAGATGCTGATCCGGCGGATGTCGATCATCGCCGAGTACCCGGAGCGCGCCGTGCGCATGGCCCATCTGGCGGCCGTCGGCACCCGTGCCATCAACGGCGTGGCCGAACTGCACAGTCAGCTGCTGCGCGAGAAGGTATTCCACGACTTCGCAGAGCTTAACCCCGAGAAGTTCACCAATGTCACCAACGGCATCACCCCGCGCCGCTTCCTTAGCCTGTCCAATCCGTCGCTGTCTGGGCTGATCACGGAGGCCATCGGCGACGGCTGGATCACCGACCTGTCGCAGCTCAGCCGGCTCGAACCGCTGGCCGACGATGCCGACTTCCGCCGCCGGGTTCGCGACATCAAGTCCGCCAACAAGCAAAAACTGGTGGGCTTCCTCAAGGAGCGCGACGGCGTCGACCTGGAGGCCGGGTCCATGTTCGACGTCATGATCAAGCGAATGCACGAGTACAAGCGGCAGATGTTAAAGGTGCTGCACGTGGTCTCGATGTACGACGACCTCAAGTCGGGTCGCGTCTCCCCGGATGACATGCTGCACCGCACCGTCGTCTTTGGTGCCAAGGCCGCCCCCGGCTACGTCATGGCCAAGGAGATCATCGCGCTGATCAAGCACGTCGAGGCCGTCGTCAACGCCCACCCGGTGGCCTCAAGGGCCCTGCGCATCTCCTTCCCGGCCAACTACAACGTCACCGTGGCCGAGACGTTGATTCCCGCCGCCGACCTGTCCGAGCAGATCTCACTGGCCGGCCAGGAGGCCTCCGGCACCGGCAACATGAAGTTCGCGCTCAACGGGGCGTTGACCATCGGCACGGACGATGGCGCCAACGTCGAGATTCGCAAGTTGGTGGGCGACGACAACTTCTTCCTGTTCGGCATGAACGAGCCCGAGGTGTCCGCCCTGCGTGACTCCGGCTATAACCCGCAGTCCTTCTACGAGGGCAACGAGACGCTGCGTCGCGCCATGGAGCTCATCGCCTCCGGCGAGTTCTCCGACGGCAACCGGCAGATGTTCGAGTCGATCGTCTCCAACCTGCTCTACGAGGACCGCTTCATGGTGCTCGCCGACTTCGAGTCCTACCTGACGCAGCAAGCCGCCGTCGAGGCGTACTACCGCGACCAGGAGGCTTGGAGCCGCTCGGCGATCCTCAACATCGCCCGGACGGGCTTCTTCAGCTCCGACCGGTCGATCCAGGACTACCTGGACCGCATCTGGTTCGCCCCCGCGGTGGAGATCCCCGCCTAGGGATTTCAGCCTGTACCGCGGCGCTTGCCGATGGCACGACGAAGGGCCGCCCCGAGAGAAGATCTCGAGGGCGGCCCTTTCGCATGTGCTGGTGCTAGTAGTCCAAGGCTCCCGGCGCGATCGGCCAGCCGAAGGCGGCGGCGGTGCGCCGCACCTGCTCGGTGAGCTCGCCGCCGTTCACCAGCCCGGCCTGGGCGAGGGCGGCCAGGGAGCGGGCGCCGAGATAGGCGGCAGATAGTTCCCGAATGTCCAGGGTCACGTCGGCCTTGGCTGCGGTGCGCGCGCAGGTCGCGGCGCCGAACGCCTCCGCCTGCAAGCGCCAGCGTCCAGCGTTGGCGGGCAGGCGGGCATCGGTGAGTTCCAGGACAACGTCGATCTCCGTCTGATACTGCCGGGCGCTCAGGGCCGCCGGGACATCGAGGAGGCGGGCCCACTGACTGTCCACTAACTTAGGTGTGGCCGCCCGCCGGTTGACCAGCAGATTCAGGATCGCGTCGTCAGTCGGAACCCCCCCGACCTCGACCTTGGCCATCAGGTCAAGATCGAGCAGGGAAGTCCACAAGGCATGGCTGGCGGCAGCGTCGAGTGCTCCCCACCGCTGGATGTACACCGTGCCGTTCGGTTGATAGTCCTTCCAATCGTTGCCGCGTCGGAAGGTGGCATAGGCCCGTGGCTGACCGTCGCGTTCGACGACGACGATCCGGCGGCCCTCCTTGCCGCCGCGCCAACGTGACGGGTCCAGCCAGCGGCTGTGGAGGTTCCACGAGTCCGGGAAGGTGTTCCAGCCTGGTCGTCCGCCGCGGCCTCTCCCACCGGCGCGATCGATGGCGAGTGCCAGTTCGGCGTGATCCGCAGCGTTGGCGAGTTCGATACGGATGGTGTGGTCCACCTCGCCGCCGACTGGGCGCAGCGCGGCCTGGCGAGAGAGTTGGAGGGAGTAGCTGTCTGCGGCGGAGCCGTAGCCGAACCGCCCATAGATGGCATGTTCGGCCGCGTACAGCCCGGTCCAGCTCTCGCCGTTTTCCAGGCAGGTAGCAAAATGATGATCGATCATGGCCGACAACAGGCCGCGTCGCCGATGCTGGGGGTGAACTCCCACCCAGGTGAGCCCGCCCATCGCCGCGGTTCCGCCCGGAACGGTGGCGTCGTCAAAGGGCCACGAGGCGTACATGCCGACGATTTCGCCCGGCTTACCGTTCGGCGGCACCACCCCATGGCAGCGTTCCCAGGGCAATCCGACCTCTTCGACCAAAACGTCTTTGATGTCATCCCCGGTGGGGAAGGCCCAGGTGTCGAGGACCATCACATCTGTTAGCCGCTCAGGGCTAAGGGGCTCTAGCCGGTAACCGGCGGGCAGTTGGACGCTCATGCCCTCACCCTATCGACCGCAACAACCTATTTTCCGGGGGCACACTGCGCCTTGGCCTCTGCCGCCGCCAGCCGCGGCGATCCGGCGTTAGGCTGGGGCAATGCGGAACCCATTGGCAGGGCTCGGCGCCCGGCTCGGAGGCGTCGCCAGAAGTTGGCGTCATCGTGCCGGAGTCGCGGACGACGTCGTCGTCGGGACCGTACCTGGGACGCCTGCCGTGCGCCTGGTGACCGACTCCACCGCCTGCCTGCCCGCCGACTGGGTTGCGGCCCGCGGGGTGCGCGTGGTGCCGCTGCGCGTCATTACGCCTGACGGAGAACTGCGCGAGGGTGTCGACACCCTGCCCCGTGAGATTTCCGGACGTCTGGCCGGCGGGCAGCGCCTGTCCACCTCGCAGCCCCCTCCGGCCGACTTCGGGGCAGTCTACGAAGCCTTGGCGGCCGAGGGCGCCCGCGAGATCGTCTCGGTGCACCTCGCCGGTTCGATATCCGGGACGGTGTCGGCCGCGCGCGTGGCCGCCGCGAACGCGCCCGTGCCGGTGACCGTGGTGGACTCAGGCACGACGGCCATGGCCCTGGGACTTGCGGTGCAACAGGCGTCCCTCGCCTCCTCCGCCGGCGCCCCCGCCGCCCAGGTTGCCGCCCGGGCCGCCGAGGTTGCAGGCAGGGCGAGCCTGCTCTTCCTGGTCGACTCCCTCGACCACCTGCGGCGAGGAGGGCGCATCACCGCCGGGCGGGCCGCGCTCGCCGCCGCCCTGGGGGTGCGTCCCATCCTGGAGTTGGGGAGGGAGGGAGTGGTCCTCCTGCAGCGGGTACGCACCCGCCGGGCTGCCATCGCGCGCCTTGCCTCCCTCGCCGTGGAGCGATCCAGGGGCCTGGCCGCGGTGGCCGTGGCCGTGCATCACCTCGATGCGGCCGATCGGGCCGCCGAGATCGCCCAGCTGCTTGCCGCTCAGCTGGGTGTGCCGGTAACGGCGACCCCAGCCTCCGCAGTGCTGGCCGTCCACGCCGGTCCTGGCGCCATCGCCGTGGTCATCACAGACGTGTCCTGAGCGGCGCATTCCTGGGTGGTGTGCTCCTGGGCGACGCGCCCCTGGGGGCGCATTCCTGGGTGGTGTGCTCGGGGCGGGTGGTGGTTTCCCACAGGTCACAAAGTGAGGCCCGTCCACAGCCACGCCGCCCAAGCCTGCGGCGGGTCAGGAGGTCACGCTAGCGTCAAGGGATGACCGACCTGTTGGAGCCCTTCGGCTCTCCGCCGTGTGTCGCAGACCCCTTGGCCGACTCGCTCGACCGGCTGCGGCGGGCCCGGGCGCCCGTCAGGGCTGACGTCGAACCCACCAGCCCCGATCCCGCTAGGCCCGGCGCCGCCCTGACGAGGCTCGTGCCTGTCGGGCCAACCGGAAGCGGGCGGGACGAGGCGGAAGAGACGCCCGCCTGGCTCGGCAATCACGGCGGGCCGCAGGCGGCGGGGATGACCCGCGCCGGACGGCGCGCGGCGCAACGCTATGCCTCGACTGCGCTGGCTGCCGCCCAGGGGCATCTGCCCCATGACGACAACCTGACGGCCGCCCCGCCAAGGCACCGTTGGGCGTTGGGGCTGAGGCCCATGCTGGTGGGTGCCGCCGCGATCCTGATCATCGCCCTGGGCCTTGTCGTCCGCGGCTGGATGCAGGGTGACGGCGGGCACGAGTCGCTGGCGTCCCTTGGTGACGGCACGGCACAGCGGCTGCTGGACACCGGCGGCATCCCTGTTGAAGGCGGCCTTGGCGGAGGCGTCTTCGGTTCGGACGATCCGCGGGAAGGCGGCTCGCGAGGGGCCGGGTTCGTTGAGGTAGCAGGGGTCGTCGAGGGACCAGGGGCCGCCGAGGGCGCGGAGGTGCTGGGGGTTGTGGTGGTGGATGTCACCGGCCAGGTGCGCGCGCCGAACGTGGTCAGCCTGCCCGCCGGCTCCCGGGTGGTCGATGCCCTCGCGGCGGCGGGCGGAGCCACCGCAGAGGCCGACCTCGCCGCCCTCAACCTGGCGCGCGTCCTGGTAGACGGGGAACAGGTGCGGGTGCCGCTCCCAGGAGAGGCAATACCCCCGCCTCCTCCGCCCGCCCTCACCGAGAGGCCCTCCAGCGGCGATGACTCGCGGCTGGTGAACATCAACACCGCCGACGCCTCAACCCTGGAGACGCTGCGCGGAATCGGCCCCGCGCTCGCCGCCCGGATCATCGAATGGCGGGAGGCCAACGGTTACTTCGCCTCGGTCGATGAACTCAGCGAGGTCTCCGGCATCGGGCCCTCCATCTTGAAGTCCGTACGCAACCAGATCACGGTCTCCTGACCATCATGTTCCGCGACCTCCGCCTGCTCCCGACCGCGCTGGCGGCCTGGGTCGGGGCCTGGCTGCTCACCTCTGCTTGGGGGAGGGAGGCCAGCGGGCGGGCCCTCTGGGTGCTGGCCGCCCTGGCGCTCGCGGCCATGGGGGTGGCCGGGTTGAGCGAGGTCGGGTTGAGCGGGGCGTGCTCGAAGAGGGCGGGTTTGAGGAGGGACGAGTCGTTGCGGTCGCCCGCCGTGACGCGGGAGCTTAGGCGGGCGCGAGAGCCGCGTCAGGCCCTGCGGAGAGGGGGAACTCGGCGGAGGCGGGGAAGGTGGCGGAGGCGGGGAAGATGGCGGAGAGGTGGGAGGAGTGCAGGGTTGCGAGCGGGCGCGCGCTCGCTGCCCGCTCACCTGGCGTTGTCCCTCTGTGCCCTGGCCGCCGTCTGCCTGTCGGTGCAGCTGGCGGCCGACCGCCGGGCCGAACTGGCGGAGTTAGTGGAGGCCGGTGCTAGCGCGACGGTGTTCGGAACGGTGGCGTCGGAACCCAGGCTCGCCCCATTTGGGAGCGGCTACCTATGGACCCTCAGCGTGCAGCAGGCGCAGGCCCGCGCGACTACCCTCCGGGCGGCCGGGGGCCTGGAGGCGCATTCCGTCGAGGCGCCAGCCTACGGAGCGGTGGTGCGGGTCGAGGGTGCGCTCCGTCCTGCCCGGCAGGAGGCCGACCAACATCCAGGCATTGTCGTCCAGAGCCTGCAGGAGGTGCGCGCTCCACCCGCTGCGCTCCGGGTGGTGGGCAGGATGCGGGCGGCGCTCGTCGGGATCACGGAGGGCATGTCCGAGCAGGCGCGCGGCCTCGTGCCGGGTATGGCCATCGGCGACACCAGCCAGATGTCCGCCGACCTGGCCGCCGCCCTCAAGACCACCAGCCTCACCCATCTCACCGCCGTGTCCGGCGGGCACTTCGCGATTGTGATCGCCCTGCTCACCGCGGTGGCGGGCACCCTGCGGCTGCCGCGCGCCCTGCGGGCGCTGCTGATCGGACTGTTTGCCACCGGATTCGTGCTGCTGGTGCGCCCGGAACCGTCGGTGCTGCGTTCAGCGGCCATGTGTGCCGTCATGCTGTGCGGCCTGCTGTTGGGCAGGCGTTCCCAGGCCATTGCGGCCCTCAGCGCCGCCGTGATGGTGCTCCTCCTGGTCGATCCTTGGTTGGCCCGCTCGTTCGGCTTCGCCCTCTCGTGTGCGGCCACCCTGGGCCTGGTCTTGCTCACCCCGCCCCTGACGGCCAGGCTGTCGCCCTGGCTGGGAAGGGGCCTGGCCTTCGCGGTGGCGGTGCCGCTCGCCGCCCAACTGACCTGCACCCCCATCCTGCTGTTGTTTACACCCGGGCTGCCCACCACCGGGGTCATCGCCAACCTGGCCGTCGCCCCGGCGATGGCCCCTGCGACCCTCCTCGGCCTGGCCGCCACGGTCAGTGCGCCCTGGCTGCCGGCGCTCGCCCGCGTCCTGGCAGGGCT
>WRIF01000059.1 GCA_009782865.1 Promicromonosporaceae bacterium | reverse complement strand
CCCCAGAAGTTCTCGCCCGCGACCACCTGGATCGGGCCGGAACCCGAGCCGGGAGTCGACCCGCAGGCGGCCAGCGCAGGGAGGGCGAGAGCGATGAGAGCGGCGAACGCGACACGACGGGATGACTTCACATCTCAATAATGAGAACGATTCTCATTATTGTCAAATGGTGACCCCTGGCTCCCCGGTCGGGTTCGGGAGGGCACCGCCGTACCGGCGATCGCGCCGCGCGTACGTCTCGCAGGCGGCCCACAGGTGCCGCCGGTCGACATCGGGCCAGAGCACATCGGTGAAGACCATCTCGCTGTACGCTGCCTGCCAGAGCATGAAGTTGGAGAGCCGCTGCTCCCCCGACGTACGCCAGACCAGGTCGGCGTCCGGCAGGTCGGGCAGGTAGAGGTAGCGGGCGAAGGTCTTCTCGGTCACTCGGTCGGCCTTGAGCCTGCCGGCGGCGACATCGCGGGCCAGGGCGGCGGCGGCGTCAGCGATCTCCGCCCTGCCACCGTAGTTGACGCACATGGTCAGGGTGCAGACATCGTTGTCGCGGGTCATCTTCTCCGCGACCTCTAGCTCCTTGATCACCGAGCCCCACAGCCGCGGACGGCGGCCGGCCCACCGGACGCGCACCCCCCAGGAGGCAATCTCGTCGCGCCGCCGCCTGATGACGTCCCGGTTGAAGCCCATCAGGAACCGAACCTCCTCCGGGCTGCGCCGCCAGTTCTCGGTGCTGAAGGCATAGGCCGAGATGTTCCTTACCCCAATCTCGACGGCCCCCGCCACCACGTCGAGCAGGGAAGCCTCTCCCCGCCGATGCCCCTCGATGCGGGGCAGCCCCCGCGCGTTGGCCCACCGCCCATTGCCATCCATCACGATGGCCACGTGCCGTGGGAGGGAGGCGGCCGGGATGACGGGAGCCACGGCACCGGAGAGATGGGCGAACGGCCTGCTGAAGGTCACGGGGCCAGCCTATGGGGCACGGTTCGATCCACATGGCGCAGGGCCCGCAGCGACCGTTCCAGGTGGAACTGGGTAAAGGCAGCCACCAGCCCGGCGGCCTCCGTGCGGTGTCGCTGGTCGGCTCCGTCGGCCTCCGCCCAGTCCCCAGCCAGCAGGGCGCCCAGCAGGGCGAGGGTCTCTGGGGCCGGGGAGGCCGAACCCGGCGGGCGACACCTACCGCATACCACTCCCCCGGCCTGCACCGAGAACGCAGTATGCGGGCCAGGCTGCCCGCAGCGGGCGCACTCGGCGAAGGACGGGGCCCAACCGGCCACGGCAAAGGCGCGCAGCAGGTAGGAGTTCAGCACCAAGGTGGCGTCGTGGGCGCGTTCCCCCAGGGCTGCCAGGCCCCCGGTCAGCAGCCAGTACTGCTGGGTGGCCGGCTCTCTTTCGGCATCGACCAGCCGGTCGGCGGCCTCCAGCATGGCGGCGCCCGCGGTGTACAGCCCGTAGTCCTCGCAGATTGGCCGCGCGTATGCGCCGACGGTATCCACCTGTTGCACCACGTCAAGCGACCGGCCGACGTGCAGTTGCACGTCCACATGCATGAACGGTTCCAGGCGGGCGCCGAAGCGCGACGAGGTTCGCCGCACCCCCTTGGCGACCGCCCGCACCTTGCCGTGCTCGCGCGTCAGCAGCGTGACGATTCGGTCGGCCTCGCCCAGTTTCTGGGTGCGCAACACCAAGGCGTCGTCGCGGTAACTGGGCACGGGCAGGCCTGCTAGGCGCCGAGCGCCCCGCGGCGAGCGAAGCGGTTGAGGGCGGAGACGATGGCCTTGAGCGAGGCGAACGTGATCGACGAGTCGATGCCCACCCCCCACAGCGAATCTTGGCCAAGGCGCACCTCGACGTAGGCGGCGGCCGTGGCGTCGCCACCCTCGGAGAGGGCGTGCTCCACGTAGTCGAGGACCTCGATCTCCACCACGCCCGCGATGGCGTCAACGAAGGCGGCGATCGGGCCGTTGCCCGTGCCGGTAAGTGACTCCGGCACGCCCCGGTCGAAGACGTCGATGGTCATGGTGGTCTGATCCTTGTCCACCGAGGTGGCGCGCGTGTCCCGCAGCCGTAGGCGTCCCCACGGCTCCAGGCCCTCTGCGTTGCCCGGCTCAACCGGGAGGTACTCGTCGGTGAACATCCGCCAGATGTCGTCGCCGGTGACCTCGTGGCCCTCGGCGTCGGTGACGGACTGCACCACCCGCGAGAACTCGATCTGCAGACGGCGCGGCAGATCGAGGGCGTGCTCGGTCTTGAGCAGGTAGGCGATGCCTCCCTTGCCGCTCTGGGAGTTGACGCGAATGACGGCGTCATAGCTGCGGCCGACGTCTGCCGGGTCGATCGGCAGGTACGGCACGGCCCAGGGGTACTGGCTCGGTTCGATTCCCGCGGCTGCCGCCTTTCGGTTCAGCGCCTCCAGGCCCTTTTTGATCGCGTCCTGGTGGGAGCCGGAGAAGGCGGTGAAGACGAGGTCGCCCACGTAGGGGTGGCGCTCGTGTATCCCGATCTGGTTGCAATACTCGACGGTGCGAGCGATGGCGTCCACATCCGAGAAGTCGATGTGCGGGTCAATGCCCTGGCTGAACAGGTTCAGGCCGAGCGTGACCAGGTCTACGTTGCCGGTGCGCTCTCCATTGCCAAACAGGCAGCCCTCTACCCGGTCCGCCCCGGCCAGCAGGCCCAGCTCGGCGGCGGCGACGGCGGTGCCGCGGTCGTTGTGGGGGTGCAGCGACACGATCACGTGTTCGCGGCGCGCCAGGTGGCGGCTCATCCACTCCACCGAGTCGGCATAGACGTTGGGTGTCGCCATCTCCACGGTGGCCGGCAGGTTGATGATGACGGGCCGCTCGGCGCGCGCGTCAAACGCCTCGATCATCTCGTTGCAGATGCGGGCGGCAAACTCCAGTTCGGTGCCGGTGTAACTCTCGGGCGAGTACTCGTAGTACACGCGGGTCTCAGGGATGGTCGCCTCCAGCTCGCGACACTTGGCGGCGCCGGCCAGCGCAATGTCGATGACGCCCTGCTGATCGGTTCCGAATACCACCTCGCGCTGCAGGATGGAGGTGGAGTTGTAGAGGTGCACCACCGCCTGCTTGGCTCCGCGAATCGCCTCATAGGTCCGTTCGATCAGGTGGTCGCGGCACTGGGTGAGCACCTGGATCACCACATCGTCTGGGATCAGGTTCTCCTCGATGAGCTGGCGCACAAAGTCGAAGTCGGTCTGTGAGGCCGAGGGGAAGCCCACCTCGATCTCCTTGTAGCCCAGCGAGACCAACAGGTTGAACATCCGCAGCTTGCGTTCGGCATTCATCGGCTCGGGCAGTGCCTGGTTACCGTCGCGCAGGTCCACGGCGCACCAGCGCGGCGCCTGCTCGATCCGCCGTCCGGGCCAAGTCCGTCCGTCCAGCGACACCTCTATCTGCTGGTGGAATGGCACATACCGGTGGATCGGCATCCGCGACGCCTGCTGGGGGTTTTGGGCGATGATCACCCGCGCTAGCCTACTTAACTACTAGCGGTGGCGGAGCGCCTTGTCGACCTCCGGGTCACCCAGTGTCCCCAACCAGTCAAGCAGGGCCTGATACGTCGCTGGGTTCGCGGCCACCAGGGGGCGCAGGTGGGGGGCCTCGGCCACGATGGCTTGTAGGTCCTTACCGGAGGTCTTGGGGTTGGAGGCCTGCTCGGCCGTCCAGGTGTCGCCGTTGGTACCGGCGGCGGCTCCCCGGTTGGCGGCATCGGTGAGCGGCGTTTCTACTCGGGGGCCTGCCGTGGGCGGGGAGACCAGCTGCGTGTCGGCGGAGGTAACCACCGGCGGTAGCTCGGTCTCGGTGGGAGGCAAGGCCTCGTCGGCATCTTCTGGGGCGACAGCTGGGTCGGCCAGCACTGCCAGGGGTTGGGAGTGCAGCGTGGCCGCATCCACCGCGTCGGCAGTGTCGCGCACCCGCTCCACCGAGTCAGGGACGGTAAGCAGGCCAATGACCAAGAGGGGCAGGGCGATGAGCAGCCAGGTCAGTGGGGACACGAAGGTGGTGCCGTGCGCCAAGACCGCGGCCAGGACGATGGCGGCGATGAAGCAGATGCCCGCCAGCAGGACGGCCATGCGCTGCCCCGAGGCCGGATGCTGCCTGAGCGACCACCAACCGTAGAGGCCACCCACGGCGACGATCAGGCCGACCAGCAGTTGCACGAGGAAGTTGGGGACCTCCCCGGCGAAGTTCGCTGCCAGGACGTCGAAGGCGGTCAGCGCTCCGACCGCGCCCAGCAGGCCCAGACCGGTCGAGGCGGTGGACAGGTAGAGCGTCGACTTGTCTCCGCAGCGGCTCAGCAGGGCGGACAGGCGAGGCCATGCGGAGGCGGCTAGCGCGGGCCACAGCGTGAAGCCGAGCCAGGCGCCGAGGGACGGCGCCTCGTTCCAGTGGTTGGAGCCGGAGCCGAAGAACGGGGCACCGAGGGCCATGATGAAACCGGTGGCGACCAGCAGCAGTCCGGCCGAGTCGCGGTGGGTGTCGAAGCGCCACACCGTCAGCCAGAGGAAGGCGATGGCGGCCAGCGACGTGACGATGTGGGAGACCAGCTCCCATCCCCCCAGGACGTCACCGCCGACGCCGCGCACCACGGCGATCACGGCCAGAACCGCGACGATCACTCCCAGGACAAAGGTGACGTGCTTCCAGGCCATGACCGCGGTCGGTGCCAACACCAGCAGGGCGCCCGCCAGCGAAAGGCCCAGGCCGATTCCCACCCCCCAGCGTTCTGCTCGGGCGACGCTAAGGAGGTGCTCTCCGGAGTAGATGGCGTCGAAGAGCAGGTGGACAAGGGCGACGATCACCAGGGGGGTGGCGCCAATCAGCCTGGTCAGCCGAGGGTTAATCCTCCATCCGGCCAGCGCTCCCCTGCGCTGGGAGTAGGCCAGTAGCAGTGCCCCGAGCGCCAGGACGGTGGTGAGCAGGACCTCGAGATGCCTGCTGCCGCTCAGGTGATCGGCGGTCCATGGCAGGGTCAGCCCCAACAGCAGCAGGAGGCCGGCGGCGGCGTCGCGGGCGCTGGCGATGGGTGGTTCGACGCCGTCGGCGGCGCGCAAGGGGGTGACCGAAGAGTCCATGGGATGTTTTTACTCCCCCACCCGCCCCAGGGGGGTGAGCGACGCGCGCTTTCGGGGAATCTTGGGGGGGAAGTGGGCCGGGAATGCCTTCGTGGCGGGATCAGAGTCCCAGCTGGTATACGCCCCAGTAGGTGAGCCAGAGGGTGACGATGGCGGAGCCGGTGAGGGCGGTCCAGAACGTCAGGTGGGCGAGCCAGCCGGTCACGAGCGAGACGTGTGGCTCATCGGCGCGCTTGGCCTCATGGCTGCGGTGCGCGCGGTCGATCAGGAGGGCCACGCAGACCACGGTGACGACGCCGAGCAGCCGCACGCCGGCCCAGCCTCCCTGCACGGTCCAGGCGGATTGCTCGTCGTTCAGGGCGAGGCTGGCGACGGCCATCAAGTAGATCACCAGTGCCACCAGGGTGGCAGTCGAGCTGAGCCCCAGGGCGAGCAGGAGGGCGGGGACGCCCCGGTTCATGGCCACCGCTGGGGCTTCACCGTTGGCGATGGCCCGGCGGGCATGGGAGTGCCGGGACCTGGCGGTACTCAACCAGAGGCTCAGTGAGACGAGGAGCAGCAGCAGGCCGACGATGAGCGAGCCGAACACCACGTTTCCGTTGAGCCACCAGACCGGGCTCGGCACGGCGGTGGCCTCGAACTCCTGCAGCGGGGCGGCGCCGGCGATGCGGGGTTCGGCGTCGGCGGTCTCGGGCAGGCCTTGCGCCCAGGCGGCGATGTCGCGCGATAGTTCCGGTACGACGATGCCGTCAATGCGCAGGCCATGGTCGGCTCCGGCGTAGAAGCGCACGGTGACGGGGGCTCCCCGCCCTCCGATGGCGGTCTCGGCGATGATGATGCGGGAGCCCTGGTCGATGGGCATGGAGGGGTCGACGGCACCGTAGACCACCATGATCGGGGCGCTCTGTTGCCGCAGCCAGGGAATCACGTCAAAGTCTGCGTAGTCCAGCAGTCCCAGGGGGAAGGGAATGCCGAGGGCGCGTGGGATGGCGCGGAACACCTGGGTGGGCACGCCAGCGTGTCGCAGGTAGTTGTCGACGGCGAAGGCCGCCTGCACGCGCGGTGGCACCACGGGGGCCGAGACCAGGATGGTGAAGGCGATGGAGGGATCCAGTGCCTGCATGACCGGCACTATCCAGGTACCTTCCGATTCGCCGTAGACGCCGACGAGTTCCGGGTCGACCCCCGGCCAGGCGCGCAGGAACTCGACCGAGCGCAGGTAGTCGTCGGCCATGGTCACATAGTCACGGGAGAATATGGAGTAGGTGTCGAGGCGCTTGTCCGGCACGAGGGTGACTATTCCCGCCGAGGCCAGCTGTTCGGCCTGGGCGGTGAACGCCTCGGAGGCCAGGCCGGTGCCGGCGCCGTGGACGAAGGCAATCCCGGTCAGGCCGTTGGTGTCGGGCGCGGCCTCGGCGCCGATGGGTTCACGCAGCAGCCCTCCCACGGTGTAGCCATCGAGTTCGATTGTCACCTCGGTGGTGAGCACCTCGAAGTCTCCGGGACGGTGGATGCGGCCGTCTTGGATGCCCTGCTGGGTGGCGCCGATGACGGTTGAGGGCGTCTCGGGAATCAGGTGGTCGCGAACCGGGCGCGGGTCCCAGGGCGGGGACACCAGGGCGCCGAGGATCGCGAGTCCCCCGAGGATTACCGCAGTTCTTCCTGCGAGCCGCCATACCTTCACGGTCGCAGTTTAGGCCCTGATAGCCCAAGGGCCCGACCTCTGTGGACAGAGAGTCGGGCCCTTGGCCTTGGATCGGTAACGCTAGCTACCGATCGCGCTAGTTACCGGTCAGCTTCTCGCGGAGTGCTGCCAGTGCCTCGTCAGAGGCGAGGGTGCCGGTGGCTTCCTCGGCCGGGGTTGACGAGTAGGAGGTGGCGTCGGGGTCGGCGGCGTCGGCCGGGCCGGCCTCGGCTGCTGCGGCCTCCTGCGCGGCGTCGGCGGCAGCGGCGGCGCGCACCTGCTCGCGGTGGGACTCCCAGCGGGCGTGGGCCTTGGCGTATTCGGCCTCCCAGGCCTCGCGCTGGGCCTCGAAGCCCTCCAGCCACTCGTTGGTGGTGGGGTCGAAGCCTTCGGGGTACTTGTACTCGCCCTTTTCGTCGTATTCGGCGGCCATGCCGTACAGCGCGGGGTCGAAGTCCTCGGACTCCGGGTCCACGCCTTCGTTGGCCTGCTTGAGCGACAGGGAGATGCGACGGCGTTCGAGGTCGATGTCGATGACCTTGACGAAGCAGTCCTGGCCGACGGAGACGACCTGCTCGGGCAGTTCGACGTGGCGGACGGCCAGCTCGGAGATGTGCACCAGGCCCTCGATGCCGTCTTCGACGCGCACGAAGGCACCGAAGGGAACCAGCTTGGTGACCTTACCGGGGACGACCTGGCCGATGGCGTGGGTGCGGGCGAAGGTCTGCCACGGGTCTTCCTGGGTGGCCTTGAGCGACAGGGAGACGCGCTCGCGGTCGAAGTCGACGTCGAGCACCTCGACGGTGACCTCGTCGCCCACCTGAACCACCTCGTTGGGGTGGTCGATGTGCTTCCAGGACAGTTCGGAGACGTGGACGAGGCCGTCGACGCCGCCGAGGTCCACGAAGGCACCGAAGTTGACGATCGAGGAGACCACACCGGGGCGGATCTGGCCCTTGGCGAGGGTCTGCAGGAAGGTGGTGCGCACCTCGGACTGGGTCTGCTCGAGCCAGGCGCGACGGGAGA
>WRIF01000058.1 GCA_009782865.1 Promicromonosporaceae bacterium | reverse complement strand
AGGCCGGAATCAAGGTGACGGTTGAGCGCAGCGAACACCGTTACCGCAGAAGAGAGCCCGTGAGCGCTAGCGCCCACGGGCTCTTCCTCTTCAGCGGTGCCGACGGTTGCCGGCTCCGGGCACTACGGTCGGCGCGCGTTCCTAGCCCCGACGGCGCACAGCACGGCGCCCACTCCCAGCAGACAAGCCAGCAGGGTGGCCAAGGTGGCCCCGCCCACCGCCATGCCGGTAACTGGCAACACGGAGGCAGTGGCGGGCACGACACCTGCCGCCGACTCGCCAGGGCCAGCTTCTCCGGAGCCGTCGTCTTCGGCTACCTCGTCCCCGACGTTCGTCTCAGGCCCGGTGCCTTCGGTTGGCTTGTCTTCACCGGCCCCCCCGGGTACCGAGCCTTCGGGCGTCGACTCCCCAGGCGTCGACTCCCCGGGCTCTTCGGTCTCTTCGGGCGGCGTCAGGGGGGCGGCCACATGAACCACATAGTGCGAGAAGTGCGGGGCCAGGACAAACCAGCCGTCCGCATCGACACCCAGTTCCACGTCCTCGACGGTGCCGTCGGCCAGGAGGATGCCCGCGCTCATGTCTGCGGGGTCGGCCGGAGGGGTGAAGCCCGTCAGATAGACCTTGACCGGCTGGCCCGCCGCCGGCTGCCAGGGCAGACCGGTCAGCAGATCGGTGGAGGTGAAGTCCCAGCCGTTGAGCACGTCGCGGCCGGCCAGGGCGCCGGGCAGCGGCGCAAGGCCGTCGTGGTCGATCACGGCGGACTGAAAATCGATGTGCCACAGGCTCGCGTCCAGCCCGGCCAGGGTGCCATGCTCGGCCGGGTGGTTGATCGTGGCCGCCTGCCGCAGGTAGTCCGCCCAGGCCGCGTGGGTCTGCGCCTTCACCTCTGCCGAGAGTTCGCGATGTTCATCGAGCTCGACCCAGGCCCAGTGGGCGGCCAGCACCTTGGGCATGTCGGCGGCCGTCAGCTGCTCCGGGAGGTTCAGCACATGCGACTCCACCACGGCGATCCGCCGCCAGTCGAGGCTGACCCCTTGATCATGGAACGGGGCGAGGTCGGTATAGCACCAGGAGTCCAGGTGGCAGCCGGGAACGCCGCCGTGATCGTCCAGGCCGAGGTCCGTGCCCCCGCCGCCGTCGGAGGCAGCCCGGATGAAGGTTCCCGCCGTGACCATCGGCCCCTCCAGGGAGATGCGGGCCAGGCCCTGCGCATCGATGCCGACCTCACCGGCGGTGATCCCATCTCGGATTTGGATGATGTTGCGCCCCTCCTCGCCGCTGCCCTCGGCTACCAGGACTCCGGTGGCGGGGGAGACGACGGTGCCCTTGATGGTGACCCGGGTGGGGTTGGCGCCGCCGGTGACGTGCAGGCCGTAGGTGGGACCGGTGACCTGACCGGTGACCTCGATCACGTGCCCGTTGACGGCCACGATGCCGGCGCCTGAGCCGGCGGTGATGCCGCCGTAGGCGAACATCCAGGCGGAGTTGCTGATCTCTGCCCCGTTGGTGGCGGCGGTTATGGCGCGCTCGACCCGCAGCGAGGAACGATCGTCGAGGCGGACTCCCACCCCGGAGGTGGCCGTGATGGAGCCGTTGACGGTCATGGTGGAGCGGCCGATGGCTTCAACGCCGATGGTCGCGGCGATGACGCTGCCGCCCACGTTGACCCCGCCGCCGCCAATGGACGACGCACCTACCCCTGACAGGGCCGTGATGTCGCCCGAGACGCCGACCTGCGCGCTGTCGATGGTCTGCACGCCGACGCTGCCGGCCGCCGTCACGCCCTTGCCCACAAAGATGCGCACCGTGGGTTGAGCGCCGACGGCATACACGCCGCGTTCGGAGGCGATGACGGTCCCCTTGACCTCGACCGACTTGTTGGTCTTGAAGACCCGCAGCCCGTCGCCGGCGCTGGCCGTCACGTTGCCGGACACCTCGATGATCGAGGAATGACCGGTGATGCTTACGCCGTATGCGGTGCCGTTCACATGGCCGGTGATGATGGCCTTCCCTCCTTCGAGCACCTCTAGCCCGTCGACGACGGCGTTGATGGTGCCCGTGAAGTTGAGGACTCCCGCCACGTGCGCGCCGTCGGTGGTGAGGGCCTTCCTGCCCTTGACGGTCAGGTCGGTGCCCAGGTTGACATCGAACCGGGGGACGACGGCATCGACCGCCATGGTCAGCGTTGAGGTTCGGTAGGCGGGGTCCTCGTTGGCCAGCGCGATGAGGGCGGCTAGCGTGTCACAGTGGCGGGTCACGCCGTCGACGCCGACCAGCTCGCCCTCGGCGGCGGCGCACACCTCGCCACTGCTGGGGGTGTCAGTGCTGAGGGCACTAATGCCGAGAGAGCCCGCGCCGAGAGTGTCAGCCTCGGCAATGCCATTGCCGAGGCCGTCTTTGTCGATGCCTTCCGTGCTGGGGGCGTCGGTGGCCGGGGTGTCCGCCGCCGGGGGCGCGCCGGAGGTGCCTGCCTCGGGTTTGGCCTGCTCGTCCTCCGGGCCGGCCGACCCGGCCGGGCCGCTCACGCCCGCCGAGGCGACGGACTCCTCAGAACCCGTCTGCTCGGTGTCCACCGCGTCAGTGCCCACCGCGCCAGGATCGACTTCTCCGGTACCGGCCTCCTGGCTGGTCTCCGTTGTGGAGTCGCCCGCCCCGCCGGCCGCGGTTACCGCCTCTGCAGCGTCGTCCTGGATGCCGCCGTTCTGGGTGCCATCGCGCTGGGCGCCCTCCTGCTTGGCGTCTTCGTTCTCCACGGCGACGTTCTGGCCGGCAATGTCTTGGGCGCCGCCGCTCCCGGGCGGCTCGGCGGCCAACGCCGGAGCGGCCCAGGCCAGCAAGGAGGCAACGAGCAGGCCCGACAGGCCGGCCCGCAGGTTTTTGGCAGGGTAACGTGACAACTTGTACTCCTTGGGTTGTGCGGCGGCTCGTTCCTCCGCGGCGACATTCAATGGAAACGCCGCTGGTTTCCCGAAGCAATTTCGAGCAACAAATCGCGCCAACACAACGTTTTCGTCGCGCCAGTCTGGCACGAAAACGTTTACACAACTGGCCGTCTTTGGCGCCTCGACGTCGAGGGGGAGGGGGCGGTCGGCGTCTTGCGGCGGCGGGCCCGGCGAGGCGCGGCTAGGCTCGTACCGAAGTCCATCTGGGGTTTAGGGAGTCATGAGCCGTCACGCCGAATCGCAGGCCAGCGCCGCCGTCATCGTTCCGGTTCCGCGCCCGCGGAGGAGCACCAAGTCCCCGGCGCTCTGGCAGGCGGCGGCCCTGTCCGTGGTGGTGGCCTCCACCGTCTCCGTCATCGTCTTGTGGCTGCGCGGCTACACCCTCGACCACACCGGCCCTGGCGCCGTCTTCACCATGATTGGTGGCGCCACCGGGCTGATCGGCGCCCACCTGCTGCTGTGGCAGATCATCACCCTGGCGCGCATCCCCCTGTTTGAAAGGGGCATCGGGCGCGACGTCGTCGTTCGCTGGCACCGCTGGCTCGGCTTCGCCGCCTTCGGCTTCATCGGCGTGCATGTGCTGTTTGTGGTCGAGGGAGCCCGCCGGGCGCTCGGCCGCCCCGCCGAGGGCATCGGTGACACCTCCCTGGTGGAGCCGGGCGTCGCCATCGCCTTCGTCGGCACCGCCCTGATGGGCCTGTTCGTCGTGGCCCTCTCCTTCCGTTTCATCCGCCGGCGGCTGCGCTACGAACTGTGGCACCTCGCGCACCTGGTGGCGTACGTCGCGGCCGCGCTGTCCGTGCCCCACCAGCTGTGGGTGGGACGCACCTTCATGAACTCCACCGCCGCCTCCGTCTACTGGTGGACGCTGTGGGGCGCCGCCTTCGCCGCCACCGGGTACTGGCGCGTGCTCCTGCCCCTGTGGCGGACGCGCCGGTACGACGTCCGCGTGGCCGACGTCGAACCCCATGGCACCCGCGGCATCCTGCTGACCATGCGGGGCCGCGACCTCGGGCCGCTGCGCGCCCGTGGCGGACAGTTCTTCACCTGGCGCTTCGGCGGCAGCCCGGGCTGGACCCGCGGCCACCCCATCTCCTTGGCCTATCGGCCGATTGCCTCCCGGCCGGGCGGGCCGATCGACACCTGGCAGATTGCCGTCCGCGTGGTGGGCGACGGCACCAGGCGTATGTCGGGGCTCACGCCCGGCACCAGGGTCGGCTTCGAGGGGCCGTACGGGCGCGTCACCGGTGACCTGCGTCACGGCAACCGCCTGCTGATGTTCGGCGCCGGCGCGGGCGTCGGCCCGATGATGGCCATCCTCGCCGAGCAGGAGTGGGCACCCGGCCAGGCCGTGCTGGTCACCCGCGACCGGGTCGCCGCAGACCAGATGATGCGCCCAGAGATCGAGGCGCTCGTGGAGCGGCGCGGCCTGACCTGGCATGCCATCTACGGCGAACCCAACCTTTCCGGCACCGGCCCCACCTGGATGTCGGCCGACGACGTCGCAGATGGCGCCCAGGTGATCCGCGACTGGGCGGCAGACCTTGCCGACACCGACGTCTTCCTCTGCGGCCCTCCCGTCTGGATGCGCTCGATCGGCCGTGACCTGCGTGCCGCCGGTGTGCCCAGGCGGCACATCCACACCGAGTCGTTCGACCTGTAGCCCCCGGCGGCGGTCGGATTGCCCCCCCCCGCAGGCCCGCCCCGTCGGCCTGTCCCGCCGACCCGTTTCGTCAGCCCATCCCGTTGGCCTGCCTCGCTGGTCCGCCCCGCCCCTAACCTGGCCGCTCCCCGGACGGCCCTAGACTTGGGGCCATGCCGCAGATCAAGCTTCGCCGCAAGCCCCGCACCTTCTGGCAGGGCGAGCGGGCCTCCGAATACCCGCCGCTCGCGCCCGAGTCGGAGCGGGGCACCGCCCGCCGCGTGACCGAGATTGGCGAGCCCGTCCTCCACACCCCCGCCGCGCCGGTTGGCGCCGAAGAGTTCGGCACCCCCGAACTGCTCAGCCTTATCGACGACATGTTCGCCTCGATGGACGTCGCAGAGGGCGTCGGCCTCGCCGCCCCGCAGATCGGCGTCGGCAAGCAGGTGTTCGTCTTTGATCTAGTAGATGACGACGACGACCGGCATGTGGGCGTCATCTGCAATCCGACGCTCACCCAAGACTTCGACTCCGAGCCGATCCTGCGCGATGAGGGCTGCCTGTCCGTCCCTGGCGCCTACGAGCCACTCTCCCGCCCGTCCGTCGCCCGCGTCTCTGGGTTCACCCCGGCGGGTGAGCCGTTGGAGCTGTCGGCGGTTGGCTACCTGGCCCGCTGCTTTATCCACGAGACCCAGCACCTGCAGGGCACCCTCTACTGGGATCACCTCTCCCCGGAGGCCCAGGAGGATGCCCTGCGGCAGCGCGACGAAAACCGCGCCGCCACCCTGGCCCGCCGGGCCGAGGTGGCCATCGAGCTGGCCAAGCCGGCCGTCACCTACCCGGAGGCCCCCGCCGGCGGGCGCTGACCGGGCGACGGCCGCCGCATCGCTGAAGACCTCGACGCCGCCAAAGCCGTCGCAAGGCAGATGGCCAGTTGCCGCCACCACCGCCGAATCTGGCACGCATACCTCGCCCGACACGCCGCCTGGCACCAGGGCCCGGCCGAATGGGATGTCTACGACCCCGACGCCGACGACTATTGGCTACCCCTCGACGACGACCCCGGCTGGCTGCGCGCAGCCAAAACGCCAAGTCCCACGCCGCCAGGATAACCTCGCTAAGCTTGCCGTCACCCTTCACCGGGTCGATGATGTCCGTGACCATTGTCAGAGCCACGTGTGCCGCACTGCCCTGCCAGAGTGGCCCGGTGATCTCCTCGGTGAGCTTCACAATCAACGACGCGAGGTCTAGGCATTCCTTCCAAATCTTGAGCTTGTGCTTCACGCCTACCGGGTAGGGCGGGCACGTACTGAACTCAGGGGGAAGCAGGAAGCAGTTCTTCATGCGGGCTACCGTCCGCAGGAGCGCCAGAGGTGCCACATGCTGTGCGGAGGGAAATGGCGAGGGTCCCATGCGTAATAGACCGCTTCCGCGACACCCCGCAAGCGACACCCCCCAGTTCGGGGCAAAGGAAGGGCTTCCACGTCTGGTATGTAGGGCCGCGGCTGATCGAGTTTGCGCGCCACTTCCCACACCAGTTCCGCGCTGGCTGAGGTGGGAAGTCAGGGAAGGGGCGGCTCGGGATGCACCACTAGGTTCCGGTCCACACACTCATCCGCAAGGCCCGAATCCCGCCTATCGGCCTCAGATAGAGGAGGGTTCTTCTGCCGACGTGCCATGGTGGTGCCGCAGAGAGCGGCCGTCCGTTCGCCGGTCATGGCGGTCGGTCGGTGGGGGGGGGGGCAACAAAGGTTGGCGGTCGCCCTAGCTTTGACCTTGGCATCCCAGAAACGGTGTGCTCCCCGGACCGCCGTCAGGGCGAGGAGCACTTGCGGGGCTTGTTTTTGTGTCGTACAATAATTGCGTGCCCGTTGAGTTCACAGAGTCTGCCGAGAAGCGGGGAATACCTCGTGACGAAGTGTTGTTCGTCATCTCGGAGGGGCGGCTGTGGCAAAACTGGCAAGACCCGCGGCCGCCGCATGGGCCTGCCTGGCTCTGGATCGGCCCGTCACGTTACGGCACGCTGGAGGTGATGGCAGAGGTGACACCTCCACGCGCAATCAGGGTGTTTCACGTCATGCCGTTGCGGCAGAGTACCGCCGTGAAAGTTGGCTACAGCGAGGAGGATGCACAATGACCAGAATGACCACCAGGCAACTGCGCGACGCTGAACTGGCCAAGTGGGCCGAAGACGGTGACTTCGTGCCCGGCCCGGAGACTCCCCACGATGAGGCTCGCGAGATGTCTCGAGCCCTGCTCGAAGCCGCCGGCGTCGACGTCACTGCTCTTGCCGAGAGGGTGGGCCGCGGCCGGCCCACCCTCGAAGCTCGCCAGGCTGCCGGTGTTTCGCCACTTTGGCAGGTCCGAGCGCCACAGGCTCTCGACTCGCAGATTCGGCAGCAGGCGGCCGCTGAGGGCCGAACCTTATCTCAGTTGTTGCGCGATGCGGCCAGCGAGTACCTGGTGCGTCACACCGCCGCGTAGCGGCGTCCGGAAAATCGCGGCTTGCGGGGCGCGGTGGGCACGGACGGCTGTTTTGCGACCCTGTGGGCGCCGTCGCTCATCTCGTCAACGGTTCATGCGGTCGCTGCGTTCCGCCGGCGGGCGCTGACCGCCCGGGGCGCCATCGTCACGCCGTTGGCGAAAACCCTCACTTTCACATGACGCGGCCACGGAGAAGTCACTAAGGTGCTACTCGGCAGACTCATGCCAGACTTGAGAGGTTTCTAGTGACGATGTTCGAACGGTTTACTGATCGCGCCCGCCGGGTGGTAGTGCTCGCCCAGGAGGAGGCGCGCCTGCTCAACCACAACTACATCGGCACCGAGCACATCCTGCTGGGCCTGATCCATGAGGGAGAGGGCGTCGCCGCCAAGGCGCTGGAGGCGCTCGGCATTAGCCTTGAATCGATCCGCAAGCAGGTGATCGAGCAGATCGGGGAGGGCCAGCAGGCCCCCGGCGGACACATCCCGTTCACCCCTCGGGCCAAGCGGGTGCTGGAGCTGTCCCTGCGTGAGGCCCTGCAACTCGGACACAACTACATCGGCACCGAGCACATCCTGCTCGGATTGATCCGCGAGGGCGAGGGCGTCGCCGCCCAAGTGCTCACCAAGATGGGTGCCGACCTCGGCAAGCTGCGCCAACAGGTGATCCAACAGCTCTCCGGCCTGGGCAGCAAGGAGCCGGCGATGGCCGGGACCGCCGCCGCCAACACCGAGGGCGGGCAGCAGGGCTCGGCCGTGCTCGACCAGTTTGGCCGCAACCTCACCCAGGCCGCCCGCGAGGGCAAGCTTGACC
>WRIF01000057.1 GCA_009782865.1 Promicromonosporaceae bacterium | reverse complement strand
ACCTAGGGGCACGACGGCGATCCTAGCCCTCGTTTCCCGGCCGGTGCTGGTGAGCGCCGCCAGACGAATGCCGGAGAGTGAGGAACAACCCGGCCTGGAGGGCGGCCAGGATCGCCTGCGCCACGGTCCAGCCGTCGGACACGACCATGACCCCACGGAAGGACTCGGTGAGCAGCAGCAGGGCCGTCGCCGCCAGGCAGAGCACCGCCCCCGCCCCCAGCAGCCAGGCCGTCATCGCCGTGCGCATCAACCCTGCGCCAATCTGCCCTGTGCCAATCTGCCCTGAGCCAATCGACCCTGTGCCCGCCGGACGGAGCGCCGTCCGGCCACGCGCCGTCCGGTCGGAGTGCGCGGCCAGCGCGCAGCCGACCCACAGCAGGGCGGTGAGGATCACCAGGAGCAGGTTGGCCAGCGCCCACGATCCGCCGGTCTCCAGCAGGCCGAGGGTGAGGTCGTCGTCCTCGCCGCCCTCCGCTGGCTGGTCGGCGCCGCCAATCCCTGGCTCCGCCGCCGGGCCGGGCTCGCCCGCGCCTGGGGCGGCCGGGCCGCCTTCTGATCCGGGGGTCGACTCCGAGCCGGCCTCGCCCGGCCCGTCCGTCACGGCGCCCGCTTCATCGGCGGTCACACCGATTGCGTCGGCGGCGTAGACCCGCAGGGCCGAGGCGTCGCGCACCGCGTCATCGTGCTCAAACCAGACGGCGTGCTCGTGCTCGTGATACTCGCCTGCGCCGAGGGGTCCGTGCAGCGACAGGGTCCGCTCGAAGGTGGCGGTCCTGCCGGGGGCCCAGGTGGTGGTGCCGACCGTGGAGTTGCCCGCCACGTCTTCCAGGCTGGACAGGACCGTCACGGCCGGGTGCTGTGGGTCGATCGTCCAGTCGGACTCGTCCACCTTGACCGAGCCGGCCTTGGCCGCGGAGGCGGCCGAGCCGAGGGCCGCCGCGTCCCATGCTACGGCCGCGGTCAGCGTCTGCCGTTGGGACACCTCGCCGGCGCCCTGCCCGGCGCAGTTGAACCGCACGGTGGCGGTGCCGGGCGTGCCGGCGTCCGCTGAGGGGATGGTCACGGTGTCCGAGCCGACCGGTGCGCATTCAAGCGGTTCGCCCCGGCCGCTGGCGAGCAGCGACACGGTGGCGACGGCGGCGGCGTGCTCGTTGGGGTTGGAGACGAGGACGTCGGCGCTCAGGGCCCAGCCGGAGTCAGTCCATCCGGCGGCGGTGACGGTCACGGCCTGGGCGAAGGTGGCGTGCGTCTCGGCGGCGGCCAGCTGCTTGGAGTCGGCGGCCGGGGAGGCGGTGAGGCTCCAGCCGTAGGAGCGGGTCAGGGAGGCGCCCTGCAACGTGGCGGCGGACACCATCAGGGATTGGCCCGTGCGAACCTCAAGGCTGGTGGTGGCGGTCTTGGCTCCGGCGTCAGGGGAAACGAGGGTCGCGGTGCTTTCGAACACGGCGGCGTCGCCTTCGGAGGTGAGCGCCCTGCCGAGGGTCGCATGGTAGGGGACGTCGGCGGTGCCGGTGGCGCTGGCCAAGATGGCGTCGGCATCGAGGAGGGCGAGGGCCGGGGCGTACGAGTCTCCGCCGAACAGCGGGGTGTCGAGCGCGGACGTCAGGGCGGCCAGTCGATCGGTGGAGGTGCGGGTGATTTCCCCGCCCGCCAGGTCGAGTGACCCGGTGAGTGGGGTGGTCCGTCCGGCCACGGAGACGGCGATGGGCAGGGTGCCGGCCTGCAGGGCGGCGGCAACATCGTCGTAGGTTCCAAAGTCGCCGGTCACGGCGAAGTAGGCCCATGCGGTGCGGTCGGCCGGGATGCTCGACCGGGGCGTGCCGGTGAGGTAGACCACCAAGAAGGCGGGAACACCGTCCACCTCGACCGTGATATCGGAGGTGTTCAGCGGCCTCTGGCTGGGATTGATCACATCGAACGTGCCGGAGACGGTCAGCTCGCCGGCCGTGGCGCCGGGCGTGACGGTCACCGTGTAGGTGAGGTCGGCCCCCTCGCCCGGGCGGACGTAGGCCGGGCTGGCCGGGGAGACGGCCTGGGTGAGCGCCCAGTCGAAGTCGACGCGGTAGGTGCCCTCGGCGTACAGGTCGCTCACCTTGAAGGGCGCCTGGTCGAGCACGGTCAGGGTGGGCGTGGTGGAGGTCCACGGCCCGGCGGGATCGACGGCGGTGGTCGAGGTGGCGGTGACGGTGGCCGCGTGCGTGGTGAACCCCTCGCCGGGCGCGCCAAGCGCCGGCGCCCGCAGCATGATCGGGTACGGGTCGAAGGCGGCGGAGGTCGACGTCACGGCGCCGAGGGCAGAGGCGGTGATCGGTCCGGCCGCCCCGGAGATCAACAGGGCCTGGGGGTCGCCGAACTCGTCCAGGTAGGTGGCGGAGACGGTCTGGTTGGTCTCGCTGGGAGTCCAGTCGGCGGCGGCGATGGGTTCATCGGCGGCGGCGCCCCTGCCGATCCCCGTGTCGGCGTCCGGGTCGCTGAGGTCGACCAACGGCAGGGAGTAGGCCTGGTCGGCGTCCCAGGTCACCGCGGCGACGGAGGCGCCAATGTAGTCGGCGGCGGCGTCGAAGGTGGCGACGGAACAGGCGTAGGCGACCAGGGCAACGCCTGTGGCAGGCACGACGACCGCGATCTCACCGGTGTCCGAGTCGGCAGCCGCAGCGGGAGAACTCAAGGCGCACTCCGCGCCGGGCACCGCCAGGGTGTACTCCACGGCCGCGTCCATCTCCCAGGGGAGGGGATTGGTGACGGTGAGGGTGCCGGTCACCACGCCGCCGGTGTCGGCGTGCGACGGGGTGGCGGTGGTGATCACATCGAAGGAGGCGTACCCGGCGGAGTCGCCCTCGCGGGTGGTGGGGTCGGGCTCGCCCAGGTAGGCCGGGGCGACCTCCTGCGTCAGCACCCAGGAGTAGTCCCGCTCCAGGGTCGCGACGGGCTCCGCCTGGGTGACCGACAGCGACTGGCCGGTGCGGACGGTCACGGCCTGATGGGCGGCGTCGTAGACCCGGCCTCCACCGATGGTGAGGCGAATGACGTTGGTGAAGGTGGCGGAGGCGTTCTCAGTGGTCAGCGCGGTGCCGAGCGTGGCCGGGTAGCGGTAGGTCAGCGAGCCGACGGCCGGGGTCACCTCGACCCAGTCATAACCGGGGAGCGCCATGACGTGCGGGTCGCCGGCCAGGATGGCGTCGGCGCTCAGCCGGTCCCGGATCTGGGTGAACACGTCGGCCGCGCCCAGCGCCGGGAAGGCGGAGTTGAACACGATGCCCTCGTGGTAGGTGGCCCGGCTGAGCGAGGTCTCGTCGGTGACGTCGAGCACGGTCCCGGCGGCGCCGGGGCCGCTGGTGGCCGCCTCGGACACGGCCAAGGTGATCGGCAGTTCCACGTCACCAAAGGTGCCGGCGGTCAGGGCCGCGGTGGCCGGGTGGTAGGCGGCGAAGCCTGGGTCGGTGGCCCGGAAGTAGAACCGGGCCGTCTCGCCTGCCGGGATGCTTACCGCCGGGGCCGGTCCCGGAACGAGCGTGGCGACCATGGGGGGCCACGTCAGGTAGGCCCAGAGTTCGGTGACCGGCTGCCCGGCGACCTGCACCTCCAGGTCGGTGAGGTCCCAGGCGGTCTCGGCCGGGTTGCTCAGGTTGAATGAGCCCGTCACCTCGAGGCTGTCGGCGGTGGCGGTCGGGGTGAGCGTCGCCTCGAAGTCAAAGGTGGCACCGGCGCCCGGGCGCGCGTACTGTTCGCTGGCGTCGAAGACGGCCAGGTCGGCCTCCCAGTCGAAGTCGACCCCGTACGCGCCACTGACGTTCCAGTCGGAAACCTCCAGGGCGGGACGGCCCTCCAGGGTGACCGACGGGGTGTCGCCGGGCCACGGCCCGTAGCGCGAGACCTCACCGGAGTAGGCGAAGACCTGTAGCTCGTGCTCCAGATCCGCGGCCCCGGGGGCGCCGCCACCCGGCAGCGTCAGGGTGAGGTCGTAGCCGGCCAACACGCAGGTGGGCCCCGTGACCCCAAGGTCGGTGGTGCAGGTGCCGTCTCCGGCGAACGCGAGGCCGGGGACGCGACCCGGTTCGCCCGTCTGCTCCTGGTAGTCGACCCAGATGTAGTCGTCGAACGTGCTGCCGACGCTCCACACGGCCTCGCCCGCGGTGGCGGCGGCGGCGTCCCGCACCAGCGACTCGTCGGTGGCATCCGCGCGGTCGGCGGTGGTGAACGCGGCGGCCGAATCCCAGGTGACCCACGCGGAGGACGTGCCGGCGTGGTCGGTGACCTCGTCCACGATGCAAACGTACCGCACCCGCGCCTGCCCGGCCGTGCCCGGGTCTTCGGGATCGGACTGCCGGTCCACCGGGACGGTGAGCACCCCGGAGGTCGAGGTGTTTTCCCAGTTGGCGAGGTCGATCAGCGCGCAGGGCGGCATCTCGGGCACAGACAGGCTGTGGTGCACGTCGGCCTCGAGGGCGCGCGTGCCGGGGTTGGTGACCGTGATGGTGCCCACCACCACGCCGTCCACGTAGTACGCGGTGGCCTGCGCCTCGACGCCCACGTGGAAGGTGCCCTGCCCGGCGGCGTCGGCCTGCCTGCTGGTGACATCCGGGGTCTGGAACAGCTCCCAGTTGTACCCCCGGTCCATGGTGGCGGCCGGCGCGGTCTGGGTGACTAGCAGGTCATGGCCCGAGGACACGGCAACCAGTTGCGCAGCGGTGGTCGCGGCGACGGCCGGCGGGCCGACGGGCTGTACCGCGGCGACATTGCGGAACTCGGCGGTCTCGCCCTCGGCGGCCAGGCGACTGCCCAGGGTGGCCGAGTAGCGAACGGTCGCTGCGCCTGCGGCCACGTCGATGGCGATGCCCCTGGTGCCGGGGGTAAATGGCGTCCCGGCCAGGATCTCGTCGGCGCGGAGTACCTCAGTGATCAGCCCGACACTCTGGTCGCCCAGGCCGGGCAGTTCAAAGGTGTCCCCCATTTCCGGGTCCACAAAGTGGTCTTCCAACACGGCGGTGGCGTGGGTCGGCGTTCGGGTGATCGCCGTCGATTGCAGGTCGAGAGTGGCGGTACCGGGCGTGGTCGGGGCGCCGGCCACGGTGAAGACGGCGTCGGCGACGGTGACCGACGCGGCGAGGGTGCCCGCCTCCAGGCCGGCGGTGGGCGGGTCATAGGTGGCGAAGCCCGAGTCCGTGACGGTGTACTCGAACACTGCGGGCCTGCCCGCCGGGATGCCGGGGGCCGGGTCGGGGGCGATTATCGGCGCCGGAACCAGGTCGAGCGGCGCGCCGCCATCGATGGAGACGGAGAGCGTGTCCACCGGCACTCCGGCGACGGTCACCGTCAGGTCGGTGAGGTCCCAGGCGGTGGTGGCCGGGTTGCTCAGCTCGAAGGAGCCGGTGACGGTCAGCGCGCCCGGGTGGGCCGTCGGGGTGACGAGCAGTTCGTAGGCGAAGGTGGCGCCCTCGCCGGGACGGGCTCCCTTGCCGGTGGCGTCGACGGACTTGGTCAGCGCCCAGGTGAAGTCGACGGGGTAGGTTCCGGCCATCGCCTGGGCGGTGAACCCGAGCGCCGGGCGGTCGGTCACGGTGAGTTCGGTGGTCGTCGAGTAGGCATCGCCGGCCGCGCAGTCGAGGAGCCTGGCGGCACACACCTGCGCGCCGAACGTGGTGGCGGCAGGGTCGGTGCCGGCGTAGGGCTGGCCGCCATGGGGCGCCACCGGAGCGAGGCCGTAGGCGGTGAAGGTGCACGTGGGCTCGTCATCGGAGTTGCAGGTGGAGGCCCAGCCGGAGGCGCTTCCGGCGGCCACGGTGGTGGCCACGGCACCGCCGAGGGCCTCCCAGGTCTCGTCGACGCTCCAGTACTTGACCAGCACGGACTTGCCTACCTCGGTGACGTCCCAGAAGGCCTCACTGCCCAGCACGTCGGCGGCGGAGGCGACGATCGGGCGGTCCGCCGTGGTGGATCTGCCGAAGTTCGAGGCGGCGAGCGGGTCACTCGGGTCAACCAGCGGCAGCGAGTAGGCATCGTTCGCGTCCCACAGCACGGAGGCGACTGAGGCGCCGGCGTAGTCGGCGGCCACCTGGAAGCCGGCGATCTCACAGGCATAGGTAGCCACAGCGCTGCCGTCCGCCGGTACCACCACACCCACCTCGCCGCGTTGCTCGCGGTCGAAGTCTGCGAAGGGGTCGGTGGGGTCGTAGGAGACATAGGGGTCAGAGACGGCGGACGTGGCGGCGTTAGTGAGGACACACTCGGCCCCGGGCACCGTCAGCGCGTGCCGCACCACCGCGAGGAGGTCACGGTCGGGCGAGGGGTTGGTCACGGTGATGCTGCCCGTCACCAGGCCGTCGGTGTCGGTGGCCGTCGGCGTGGCGGTGGCGGTCAGCTCGAAGCCCGCCGTGCCATCGGGCCCGGCCTCGCGAGTCCACGGGGCGGTGTCGCCGCCGACGGGCGTTACCTCCTGGGATAGCGCCCAGGTGGCGGTGCGGGTGAGGGCGGCGGTCGGCTTGGCCTGGGTGACGGTCAGCGAGTGGCCGGTCTCGATGACGTAGGTGACGGACGCGCTCAGGGCGGCGGGATCCTGGGACGTGGCCTCGGGCTCAACCCAGGTGGGGTTGCCGGGTCCGCGCACCGGGGAGGCCGTGGCCGTGTTGGTGTCGGTGACCTGCGTCCCCTCGGCCGACGAGGCGAGCCGCGTGGCGGAGTACGGCCGCTCCCAGGTGAAGCCCCCCAGGTCGTCCGAAATCATGTTGAGTTCCGGAACCAGGATGGAGACTGCCTCCGGGTCGAGGTCTACCGGGCCGTCGAACTCTGAGAAGGTGTCGGTGATCACTGCCGCCCGGTTGGAGGTGGTGCGAGAGATGTCGTCGAGACCAAGGCGGAAGTCGGAGTCGATTACCTCGTCGCCGGTGCCGGTGACGTTCACGTGTACCGGGATGTCGTCGGTGTAGGTGGCGAACTGCTCGCGGGTGACGGTGTAGCGCAGGGTGACCTCTTGGCCCGGCGCCACCGCGGAGATCGGGTCACCGTTGCTGGCGTCGACGATCTCGGCCAGGGCCACGTCCACGGAGTCCACCGTGAGGGTGAGGGCGGAAAGCGGCAGGGCGGTGGCCGACGGGTTCTTTACCGTCACCTCGCCCGTGATGACCACCGGCTCGGGCTGGGCCTCGGCGGTGACGGTGACCGTGTAGTCGAGGCCGACGGCGGCGCCCGGGCGGGCCCAGATGGGGGCCGCGGCCGACGATTCGGGCGAGACGGTCTTGGCGATCTGCCAGTCGTAGTCGACGTGGAAGGTGGCATCGGCGGTGACATGCGTGATGATCACGAAGGGCTCGCGGTCGAAGACGGAGAGCCGGCCCAGGGAGTCGCTGTCGGCGCAGTGGCCTGAGGCATCGCCGGTCGCACCGGCATCCTCGTGCTCGTGTAGCGCCAGCACCTTCGGCGTTTCGGCCTCAGGGTCGTCCACCGCGCGCACGGTGGCGGTGAACCAGGGGGAGCACTCCATGCCTGGGGTCCCTAGGCCGGGGGCGCGCAACACCAGCGCATACGGGTCGAGGTCCACCACGGTGGGCGTCGCAGCGGGGGCGCCGGTCAGCGGCGACCAGGTGCCGGCCGACCGCCAGGTCATGCCGTCGGCTTCCAAGAACTGGATGGTCGCCTGGTCGTCCACCGGGGAGGCGTCATACACGGGCACCGTCAACTCGTGCTCCACCTGGCCGTTTGCCGACCCGGCCTCGCTGGCGGACCAGGTGACGGTGATGGTGCTGGCGTGGGTGGCGGTGACCGGGAAGGTGGCTAGGTCGGGATCCTCCACATCGCAGGCATAGGCGATCTCTGCGGTCTCGCCACCCTCGATCAGGAGGCGCGCCTCGCCATCGCCCGCGACGTCGCTGGTGTGCTCGCCCAGATCGGTG
>WRIF01000056.1 GCA_009782865.1 Promicromonosporaceae bacterium | reverse complement strand
CTCAGCCCAACCACCCTGCTGGGTGTTGGTCAGGTCGAACTGGTTGCCACGGCGAATGGCCGGAGTGTCGATGCCGTTGCCGTTCCAGTCACCCATGAACACCTCATCACCGACACGGCCGAAGGTGAAGTTGATGTCGGCGTTACCGCCGGCCAACTCAAACGACTTGAAGAACTGGTTACCCCGACGAATCGCCAGACGATCCGCATTGGAACCAGGTTCCACCCCGTCACCGGGGTAGACACACAGCGGGTCGTCGGCGGACAGGTGCTCCAGGCCGTCGTACTCACACATCACCGGCGGCAGGCCGGCGATGGGCACCGCCGTCGGGCGTACCAGGTAGGTGCGGTGTCCGGTGCCGGGCTGGACCAGGACCACCTCGACGGTTACGTCGGAGCCGGCCAGGTCCGCGGTGACCAGCAGGGTCGAGGCGGTTGCCCCGTCGATCGGCTCACCGTCTGCGATCCACTGGAAGTGCGGCAGGGCCGAACCGGAGTGGCCGGTGATCACGGCGGTGAGGGTCTCTCCGACCTCGGGCTCGCCGGTGATGGAGACGAGCGGCAGGTCGGGCTGGTCATCGATCGGCTCGGTGAGGAACACGAAGACGTCGTCGATTGATCCCCAGACGCCCGCCGCACCGGTGACGCGCAGCGAGATGGTCAGGACGTCGCCGGCGTAGGCGCGGATGCCCGCGATTGACGGGTTGCGCCAGTTGCCCCAGCCGGGCAGGGTGCGGTTGCCCCCGGACTCGGCCACGAACTCACCGTTGACGTAGACGCGCAGCCAGCCGGCATTCGGGGTGCCGTCACCACCGGTGAAGAACGCCTCGAACGTGTGCAGGCCAGAGTGCTCGATGTCGATGTCCTGCTGGAGGGTCAGGTCGAATGGCGCGCCATCCCACCAGCCCCAGGCCAACTCGCCCGTGCGGACGTTGGAGTTGCGAACCCCGGTCCAGCCCTCGCCACCCAGGTCGTAGATGGCCCGCCACATCGACAGGTCGTCCTCCTCGAACGAGTGGTTGAGCACCAGGTTGGCCGGCAGGAACGTCAGCGCGAGGGTCGCGGTGAAGTTCTCGCCGTCGGCCTCGACAACTCCCTGAATCTGGAAGTTGCGGATGCCCCCCGTGGAGGCGGTCGCGGTGATGGCGCTGGCCAGCTGGGTCTGGTTCCAGGTGACCGGCAGGTCAAGGCGGGAGTTGTCGGTGCGGATCGCCTCGGCGGTGGTCGGCAGCGCCGCGAGCAGCGTGTCGACGGTCATGCCCTGCACGAAGTTCATCGTGTGGGTGCTGGGGGCAATCGCCTCAACCACAATGCCGGTGGCGGTGTAGGCGCCGTGACGCAGGTAATTCATGATGTTCAGCGTCGGCAGCGCGCGGCCGTCGTGGTCGAACAGCCCCTGGTTGTCCCAGGAGGAACCACCCCAGAAGCGGCCAGCGTCATCCGGGTCAAAGATGCCGGCGTAGGAGGAGGCCCAGCCGGAGCCGTGCTCTTCCCAGATCGGCAGGTTGTAGGCCCGGCCGTTGCGGCTGACCGGGGTCCAGGCGGGCTCCCACAGGATGATGCCAATGCCGTCGGCGTCGGCGGTCGCCTGGGCGACCTCCTGGATCGCGTTGGCCTGGCCCTGGATGGAGATGGGGTGAACCATCTGGGCGGCACCGCCGGGCACAGAGTTGCCGTGCCCGTCGCCGTTGGCCGTCGTCCACGGGTGCGAGGTCTCGGTGACGAGCACCTCGACGCCGTAGTTCTGCCGGATGTTGGTCAGCACGGTGCGCAGGTTGTCGATGGTTCCGTGCCAGAACGAGTAGTACGAGGCACCGAACACGTCGTAGTCGACCCCGTGCTGGTCGAGCAGCGAGGCCCAGCCGGCGAAGTTGGTGTCGGGGTTGGTGAAGTGGACCACCACCTGCATGGGGTGGTCGAACTCGGCCTCGAGCAGGCGGACGGCCCGGGCTCCGGCGTCGATCAGGCGAACCCGGTCGGCGATGGAGGTGGTGCCGGCAATGCCGTTGTTGGTCTCGTTGCCGACCTGGACCTGCCAGACGTCCACGCCGGCCTCCAGGGCCGCGCGAACCGAGTCGTAGGTGAACTGGAACAGGGCCTGCTCCCGCTCGACGATGTTCATGGACTCCCAGGCACGCGGCGACTGCTGCTTGGACGGGTCCGCCCAGAAGTCGGAGTAGTGGAAGTTGAGCATGACGCCCATACCCGCCTCGGTGGCCCGCAGGCCAATCTCGATGGCGCGCTCGACATCGTTGTTGCCTCCACCAAAGCCGCGCGGCGGGTCGAAGGTGCGGTTCCACGGGTCGTTCCAGATGCGGATGCGGATCAGGTTGTGCCCGCCGTCGGCCAGCGCCTCAAACAGGTCAACCTGCTCGCCGTCGTGGCCGTACCAGGTGACGCCCGAGGCTTCCTGGGACAGCACCGAGGACACGTCGGAGCCGAAGACGAAGTCGGGACGCAGGTTCTCCACCGCGTTGACGTGGATCTCCGAGAGCACGGGGCCGGTCTGGGCGGCGCCGATGCGGACGCCGGCCGGGATCGGCAGGTAGTCAAACACGCCGGTGCCGGGCTGCGTCACGGCCACCTGGGCGGTCACGTAGGCGCCGGCCAGGTCGGCGGTGATGGCCAGGGTGGCGGGCAGGGCGATGTTGGACAGCGAGATCGGCTCACCGAAGGGCTCGCCGTCCACCAGCCACTGGACGCGGGACTGCAGCGCCGGGTTGGCCACGTTGAGCACCTCGGTGGTCAGCTGTCCGCCGACCACGGGCTCGCCGTGAATGGCCACCTCCATGGGCTCCACCGGGGTGCCCAGCTCAACGCCCTGGAAATACAGGTGGAAGTCGTCCATGGTGCCCCACACGCCAGAGTTGGCGGTGATGTGCATCCCGATGCGGACGGTCTGTCCGGCCTCGATGAACACGCCCTCCACGCGGGGACGCTGCCAGGTGAGCCAGCCGCCCACGGGCATCGGCTCGCCGCGCGTCTCCACCCCGTCGACAATCATGTAGGCGGTGAAGTAGGCGTTGTGCTGGTGTGAGCCCTGGTTGAAGCCCTGGAAGGCGTGGTAGCCGGTCTCGGTGATCTCCACGTCCTGGAAGAAGCGGCAGTTGGTGGCGCCGTTCCAGGTGATCGAGAGGTTGCCCGAGCGGTTGTTGTAGTTGCGGTGCTGCAGCGAGCCGCAGGTGCCGGAGCTCGACCAGCCGTGCGGGACGGTCTCGAAGCCGCCGTTGCGGGCCAGGTTGACCGGCAGGATCGTCAGCGCCAGTTCGGCGGCCATCGGGCCGGCCGAGGTGGTGGCGATACCGGGCAGGCGGGTGGCGTAGACCCCCTGCGCCCGGGCGAGGGCGGCCTCGATGGCGGCGACATCCCATACCACCGGGACCGAGGTGCGCGAGTTGTCCATGTAGACGGCGGTCACCGTGGTCGGGGCGACGGCCAGCACGTCGGCGGCCGTGATGCCGTCGAAGGAGATGATCTCGATGATGTCGGTGGGGATGGTGGTGTCGGCGACGATGCCCTGGCGCGGCACGGTGCCGGTGTGCAGGTAGTCGAAGAGGCGCAGGGTCGGCAGCGGGTGGCCCTCGAAGTCGAAGACGCCCTGGTTGTCCCAGGAGGTGCCGCCGAACCACAGGCCGGCGTCGCCCGGGTCGTAGATGGCCGCATAGGAGGTGGCCCAGCCGGAGCCGAACTCCTCCCACAGCAACAGGTTGTTCTCGAACTGGTCAGGGGGGCCGACGGGGGTCCAGGCCGGCTCCCACCAGATGATGCCGATGCCATCGGCGTCGGCGGTGGCCTGGGCGACGTTGCGGATCGCGTTGGCCTGACCCTGGACGGTCAGCGGGTAGGGCAGGGTCGGGGTGGTGGCGTCGACGGTGTTGGGGTGGCCGTCGCCATCCTCGGCGGTCCAGGCGTAGGAGACCTCGGCCACCATGACCTCGAACCCGTAGCGGGTGCGGATGGTGGAGAGCACGTTGGTGAGGTTCGCCAGGGTGCCGTGCCAGAACGGGTAGTAGGAGGCGCCGATCACGTCGACGTCCACATTGTGGTTGTGCAGCTGGGTGGCGTTGGCCACGAAGCCCGAGTGCGGGTTGGTGAAGTGGGCGACGGTCTGGGCGTCCGGGGTGACGTCGCGCACGGCGCGGGCCCCGGCGTTGAACAGGCGGGCGTAGCGGGCCCAGCCGGAGCCGCCGACGCCGGCGATCATGTTGCCGCCCTGGTTCTCGTTGCCGAGCTGCACGTGCCAGACGTCGACGCCAGCGGCAACCGCGTCTTCCAGGGTCTGCCGCACGAAGGCTTCCAGGGCCACCTCGAGCTGGTCGAGGGTCATGCCCACCCAGGCGCGGGGGGCCATCTGCTTGCCGGGGTCGGCCCAGAAGTCGGAGAAGTGGAAGTTGAAGGCCACGCCCATGCCCGCCTCGGTGGCGCGGCGCCCAATCTCGATGGCGCGGGCGGCGTCGGTGTTGCCACCGCCGAAGCCGCGGATCGGGTCGACCTCGCGGTTCCACGGGTCGTTCCAGATGCGGATGCGCACCATGTTGACGCCGTTGGCGGCGAACAGTTCAAAGATGTCCGCCTCGGAACCGTCGAAGTCGTACCAGGTGACCCCGGACTCCTCCAGGGAGAGCACCGAGCCGATGTCCACGGCGTTGATCCAGTCGGGGCGCAGGTTGGCCACGCGCTCGACCAGGATGTCGGACGGCACCGGTTCGACGTCCGAAAGGATCCACGGGCGCAGCGAGACGTCGTCAAGGTAGCCCCAGGCGCCGTTGGCGGTGGAGTCCATCGCGATGCGCACGACGGCCTCCGAGCCGGCCGGCACCAGCACCTCTGACAGGCTCAGTGGCACCCACACGTTCCAGGCGGCGGTGCCGGTGGAGGCGGTGGTGGCCACCACCTCGTCGTCAACCAGGATCTGTCCGACCAGGTTGGCCGAGCCGCCGCGGAAGTAGGCGGAGAAGTCGAAGTAGGTGTCGGCCGTCACGGGCACCGTCTGGGAGACGGTGAAGGAGAGCCGGGCCCCGGGGCCGTACCAGTTGAGGCTGCCCTCTCCGGTGCGGGCCTGCTCGGCGTCGTCCTCGTGGCGAACGCCAAAGTACTCGCCGGCGCCTGCCGGCACTTCGTACTGGATGTCCCAGGCGGAGAGGTCGTAGTCCTCGAAGCCGGGGTTGGCGAGCACGTTGGCGCCCAGGGAAAAGCCGTCGCCGGGACCGGTGAGGGCCTCGGGGGCAACCTCGGCCGGGGCGGCTGCGGCGCCGGGCGCGATCAGGCCGGTGAGGCCGAGCGCCAGGGTGGCGGCCGCGGTGGCGGCTACCTGCCAGCGCGGGCGGGTCTTGCTTCGGTGAGACATGTTTTCTCCTCGGTTTCGACGTCTCTGGCGAACAGCAATTGTGACCGGTCACAGTCCTGGGGGTCGAAAATCCCGTGGGTAGTGTTCGGTTTGCGACAAGCATGCCAGGCAGGTTTAGGGACCGGTCACACTTGGCGTCCGTCGCCGTGATGATTGGCGCGCAGGAAGCCAGGGCGGATGTCCTGCTAGGGGAGGGGAATCACCCGCGCCGGAGGTTGTCCCGCCGGCCTTCCCGCAGCGGGTACATCCGTACTCAGGCGCTCTCGCGCCGCGTCAGGACGGCCGGCAGGGTGACGTGCGTGGGCGGGCCTCCCTCGATGGCGGCCACCAGCAGGCGGACCATCTCCTGGGCCAGCTGTTCAAACGGCTGCCGCATGGTGGTCAGGGTCGGGGACATCTGGGCTCCCGGCCCAGAGTCATCGAAGCCGATGACGGCCAACTGGCCGGGAACGGAGACCCCCTGCTCCTGGAGGGCCTGAATGGCACCGATGGCCATCAGGTCGTTGTGGGCGAAGAGCGCATCGGGCGCCGCCCCCTCCCCCAGCATGGTGATCATCGCCTGGAAGCCGGACTCCTGGGTGTAGTCGCCTCGGTGCACGAGCGCCTCGTCATACCGTGCCCCCAGGGCGTCACGATAGCCCTCCAGTCGGTAGACCCCTCCGGGCGAATAGCTTGGGCCGGTGATCGTGGCGATCCGCCGATGCCCCTGGGACAGCAGGTACTCGGTGGCCATCCGGCCGCCGGAACGATCATCGGCCGAGGCCCCCGAGACCCGGCCCTCGTAGCCGAGCGGCACCCCCGAGGTCACGGTCGGGACGTTATGCTCCAGCAGCGATCCCAGCAGGGGGTCGGATTCGTGCGAGGAGACCAGCAACACCCAGTCGAGCCGGGCGGTGGTGACAAACTCTAGGACCCGGCGCTGTTCGGCCTCGGAGGAGGCCATCATCAACACCATCTGTAGGTCGAGGTCGGCGGCGGCGGCCGTGGCCTCGCGCAGCAGGATCGCGAAGATCGGGTCCTCGAACAGCAGCTGATGCGGCTCCGAGATCAGGAAGGCGATCGCCCCGGAGCGGCCCGTCGCCAGGGCCCGCGCATTGAGGTTGACCGAGTAGCCCGACACCTTGATCGCCTGGGCGATGGCATGCCGAGACTCGGCGGAGACGTTGTGCCCCCCGTTGAGGTAGCGCGAGACCGTGCCCCGGGAGACGCCGGCCTGCGCCGCCACCTCCCGAATCGTCGGCCGCTTGCCGGTGGCGGCACCGTCCTTGGTGACCATCTGGTGCTAGCCCTTGACGGCGCCGCCGGCCAGCGAGGCGACCAGCATCTTCTGCGTCAACACGAAGAAGATGATGAACGGGATCGAGACCAGCAGCGCCCCGGCGGCGAACCAGGTGAAGTTGTTGTTGCGGTCGGTGACGAAGGAGAAGAGGCCGAGCGCCAGGGTCTGCTGCTCCTGGGAGCGCAGCACCATCCGCGGGAAAATGAAGTCCATCCACGGCATCACAAAGGAGGTGATGCCCAGGAACACCAGGATCGGCTTGCAGATCGGCAAGATGATGGTGGCATAGATGCGGAAGGAGGAGGCGCCGTCAATGCGGGCGGCCTCATCGAGCGAGCGCGGCACATTGTCCATGTAGCTCTTGACCATCCAGGTGGTGAACGGCAGGTTGCCAGCCAGGTAGATCAGCACCAGGCCCCACAGGGTGTCCAGGCCGCCGATGCGCAGCAGGATCACGTAGATGGCGACCATGCCGACAAAGGCGGGGAACACATTGAGCACCAGCATCGCCATCATGAACGACTTCTTGAACGTGAACTTGAACCGCGAGAACACGTAGGCGCCAAGCGAGGCAAAGATCAGCGTCCCCAGGGTCGTGGACACCGCGATGACGAAGGAGTTTCGGAACCACCGCAGGTAGTGGGTGTTGGCGAACAGGTGATAGAAGTGATCGAAGGTGAACCCTTCCGTGAACGGCACCACCGGCATGGCGGCCACGGAGCGGCCGGGGGTGAAGGCGGCCGCCACCACGTGGACCAGCGGCCAGAGCACGATGAAGGTGACCACTACCAGGATGGTGGTGATGACCACCGTGTTGATCTTCTGGTTACGGGCGGACTGTTCCAGGCGCTTGGTCGCGCGGGCGGCCTTCTCGGCGCGCCGGGCGTCCACGGGCCTGTCGACGTTGGTGGCCATCAGAGCTCACCCTCCTTGAAGGACTTGGTGCGGCGGAAGTTGAAGATGGCAAACGGGGCGATCATCAGGAAGATCATGATCGCCAGGACGCCGGCCTGGTGGTACTGCTGCAGGTTGACGGTCAAGTTGAAGATCCACGAGACCATCAGGTCGGTGGCGCCGGCCCCGGTGGCGGTGGAGTCGGGCATGTTGGGCCCGCCTCCCGTCAGGAAGAACACCGCCCCGAAGTTGTTGATGTTGTGGGCAAACGACATGATCACCAGCGGCATGGTCTGGAAGACGATCTGCGGCATCTGGATGCGGCGGAAGATCTGCCAGTCGGTGGCGCCGTCCACGCGCGCGGCCTCGATGTTGTCCGGGGGGATCGAGGCCATGGTGCCGGTGACCAGCAGCATGAAGTAGGGGAAGCCCACCCACAGGTTGATGATCCCCATGGTGAAC
>WRIF01000055.1 GCA_009782865.1 Promicromonosporaceae bacterium | reverse complement strand
CGCTCGGCCCGGATGCGTCCCAGGTCTACGTCGGCCACCGACATCCGGGCGCCCTCCGGGAAGCGCTCGGTCTCAGCGAGCAGCTTGCCGCACTCGTAGACCAGCGTCTGCCCGTCCCAGGAGAGGTCGGTGCTGGACTCGCCCTGCCCGGCCGCGGCATACACGTAGGCGGCCAGGCAGCGATCGCTGGCGGAGCGGACCAGGAGACGGCGGTCCTCGGCGCGGGCGACGGTGCTCGGAGAGGAGGAGAGGTTGAGCAGCACGGTGGCCCCCGCCAGGGCGGCCCGGGACGACGGCGGGATCGGCACCCACATGTCCTCGCAGACCTCCGCGAACACCTTCAGCCCGGGCAGGTCGGCGGCGGAGAAGATCAGGTTGGAGCCGAACGGCACGGACCGCCCTGCGATATCGATGGTCTGCGGGCCATCGTGGGGGGCGGCGGCGAACCAGCGCGGTTCGTAGAACTCGCGGTAGGCGGGGAGGTGCGACTTGGGGACGACGCCGAGGATCGCGCCCCGGTGGACGGCGATGGCGCAGTTGTACACCCGATTGCCGCCCGCCAGCGGGGCGCCGACCAGGAGCAGCGGGCGCAGCCGGCGAGAGGCCTCAACCACCCGGTCTAGGGCGGCCAGGGTGGCGTCGAGCAGCGGCTCGGCCAGGTGGAGGTCGTCGCTGGTGTAGCCGGTCAGGCTCAGCTCGGGAAAGACGGCCACCGCCACGCCGTCGTCGTGCGCCGCCTGCGCCGCCTCAATGATGGCCGTCGCATTGGCCTCCGGGTTGGCGACGGCCACCGGAACGGTGACGGCGGCCACCCGGGCAAAGCCCTGGCTGTAGGCGTTGAAGAAGTCGAACGTCATGCCCCTGATTCTGCCCGCCCCGGGGTCCCGGCCGCGCTCGAACCGGGAAATTTCCGCCAAAACCGCCGTGAAACGACGCTTGGTGACGACGCGCCGCGCACATTCGGCTAGAAATACCGCCCACCCGGCGGTTTAGTCCCTAGTGTTTCTCCCAGCCAACAGGCCAGCAGGCCTGGAGGATTCAGGAAACCGGCGAACCCTCGCCGCAAACGCAAAGGAAATCACATGCCGCTGAACAAGTCGGACATCGTCGCAGAGATCGCCGCCAAGTCTGGCCTGACCAAGGCTGACGCCGAGGCTGCCCTGAACGCCTTCGCTGACGTTCTGATCGAGTCGGTAGGCAAGGGTGAGCCCGTCAAGCTCACCGGCCTGTTCTCCGTTGAGCGCATCACCCGCGCCGCCCGTACCGGCCGCAACCCGCGCACCGGCGAGAAGCTTGAGATCCCCGCCGGCTTTGGCGTCAAGATCTCGGCTGGCGCGCTGCTGAAGAAGGCCGCCGTCGCCTGATCCGCTCCCAGCAAAACGGCCGCCTCCTCAACCGGGGGCGGCCGTTTTGCCTTACCAGCCGGGGACTAGAGCTCTCCGGCCCGCTCCAGGCGGCGCATGGCCACCCAGCCGATGGGGATGCGCGCCCAGTAGGTGACCACGCGGAAGAGCAAGACCACGGTGACGGCGATGCCGGGGTGCAGGCCGGCGGCGGTCAGGCCACCGCCGAGCGCCAGGTCCACGCCGCCGATGCCGCCCGGGGTGGGCAGCAGGGCGCCGGTGGTGTTACCCACCAGGTAGATCACCGCGATCGCCACCAATGCCAGCTGGGCCTGCCCGAAGGCCATCAGGGCGGCGTAGAGCGCCACCACGTTGCCGATGGTCATGGTCGCATTGCCGGCGAAGCCGAGGGCGAGCCGCGAGGGGGTCTCCAGGATTTGGGCCAGCCGCGGCCACACCTGCCCGAGGGTCGGCTGAATGCGCACCCACGCCCACTTGCGGATGGGGGGAACCAGCAGCAGGACGCCGACGATTCCCAGGATGACGCCGATGGCGATCATCACCTCGCGGGGGGGAGCCGCCACCAGGCCGCCGGTGCCGGTGGCGAGCGACAGGATCAGCAGCAGGGTCACGGTCACCACGATCTGCGAGACCTGGACGAGCGCCACCGTGGCCACCGCCATGGGGGTCGAGGAGCCCTTGCGGGTGAGGAAGCGCAGGTTCAGGGCGGCCGGCCCGATGCCGGCCGGGGTGGCCAGGGCCACGAACGAGCCGGCCATCTGCACAAACATCGCCTTGCGGAACTTGATCCTGACCGGAGAGAAGGCCGAAAGGGTCAGGGCGCCCCCCACCCAGGTGGCCGTCGAGGCGCCCGCCGCTACCCCCATCCACCACGGGTTGGCGGTGGTAATCGCCTCCAAGATCTGGTCGAACTGGAACGTGGTGACCACCACCGCCAGCGCCATGACCACCAGGATGGCCATGACCACGGTGCGCGCCCCGAAGCGCACCAGGCGCTGCGGTTCGACGCTCGCCTCGGGAAGGCGGTTGACCAGGGCATCGCGCAGCTCGGACATGAGGCCCTTGCGTTCGCGGACCGCCTGGCGGGTGGTGTTCGGCAGTGCCACGGTCTGCAGTAGCGGGCCGATGGCGGCGATCTCCGCCTCGGGCAGCGCCTGGGCGGCGGCCGCCACCGCCCGGCTGGCCCCCACCCGCAGGGCCAGCAGGGCCAGCAGCTGCGTCAGGTCGAGGCGCTTGGCCAGCGTGGAGGACGCCACCTCCCCCTGCTCCCAGCCGGAGATCCACACGTGGGGCCGGCCCTCGTCGTCGCGATGCATCAGCAGCACGTCGGGGGTGAGTTGATGGTGGGACAGGCCGGCGGCGTGCGCCCGCTGCAGTTGCTTGAAGGCCTGGGCCATGATCTGTTCGCCGGTTGGCTCGGCGAACTCCGCGTCGGGTAGGTCGCGGAAGGAGACCGCGCCGCGCGCATGTTCGAGTACCAGGGTGGCGGAGTCTTCGGCCAGGCCCATGCCCAGCAGGCGCGGGGTGCGCACCCCGGCGGAGGTGGCGGCGTAGGACAACAGGGCGGTGCGTTCGATCACTGCGCGCAGGTTGATCGAGGCTCGGCCCTCGATCCCGCGCAGCCGCAGGGAGCGCCAGATGCGGGAGAGGAAGCCGATTACCTGGCGGTCGCCATCGAGGACGACGACGTCGTAGCGGCCGCCGTCGTCGTTTAGCATCGCGTACACCCGGTTGTCGCCGGAGCGCGCCAGGGCCACCGCGGCCGGATCGGAGGAACGCGCCACGGCGGCCGCATCGCTGCGCGGCACGATGGTGGGCGGCAGTGCAGAGGGTGCCTGGCTGGGAGGCGTCTCGTCGGGGGAGAGCAGCGCGGAGGCGTCGTCGATGGCCGCCGCGTAGGCGAGGACGTCGGCGCGGCGCAGCGGGACCGTGTCGTGGGGGGTGCTCAGGGTGTCCCAGCTGGTGGCCTCGCCCAGGTCGGAGACCCGCACCAGGGCCATGGGGCTGAACCCGGCCCGGTTGATGGCGCTGACCAGGGAGTCGCCGTAGGCGCGCTCGGAGCGGACGCCGGACACCCACTGCACCGCCAGGCCGGCGATGCGACCCAGCAGCAGGCCGACGATCAGCGCCGGGAGCGCTGCCGCCCGCGCCAGCAGCAGCATGATCAGTGCGATCCACAGGAGGTTCCAGGACCAGCGGACGGTGCGGCGACGGGTGCGGGGGCCGGCCACGGTCAAGATCGCCACCAGTGCCGAGATGAAGAAGGGGATGGCGAAGATGAAGTCGCCGCCCTCTTCGGTGGGGGCCACCGACAGCGATTCGATGAAGAGCTGCGTGCCGAACAGGCCGATCAGACGGTGGGTGAGCAGGGCGAGGAGCAGCCCGGACAGGAATCCGATCACGGACTCGACGATCAGGCGGCCGAGGCGCCGGATTGACAGCTCGATCAGCACCGCCAGGGGCAGCACCCAGGCGACCAGGCCTTCGAGCCAGCCGGCCGGGATGCGCAGCACGTTGGCGGCGATGGCCATGAAGCCGCGCACGTCTTGGTCGATGGCCTCGGTGGTGTCCTGGGCGAAGTAGGCAAGGAGCAGCACCGTCGCGATGCCCAGCAGGCAAAAGGTGATGCCCAGCACGTTGCGGGGCTTGCGCAGGCGGGGCTGGGGGTCGTCGATGATGCGGACGCCCGCGGTGTTGGGCTCGCCCGCCTCGAAGACGGCCGCGCTGAGGGCGCGGGTGTGGTCTCCGGGCACGACCACGGGGATGGCGCCGGTCTCCGGGGGGGTGGCCTGGGCCGTCCCTAGTCCCCCTGTCGGGTCTCCGCTGGACGGATTGGGGGTCGGCTGGCCGGGCACGACGATGGGGGTCGAGGACAACGGGTCCCCCACGGGGATGGCGACGGTGACCCCTCGTCCGATGAAGGGCACGCGCGTGTCAACGGGCTCGGCCACGGGGCCAGTTTAGGCCGAACCCCCGGGCGGCCGGGGTGCCCGGGCAGGTGAAGGCGACAACGGGCGCCAGCCAGCCCAGGGCGCGGCGAGGATCGGCTCCCCCGGAGCGTGGCGATGGCCCGCGCCGCCTTGCCGGCGGGCCTAGGAGGCGCGGCGCAGGCGCAGCGAGTTGCCGACCACTAGCACCGAGGACAGGGCCATCGCCCCGCCCGCGATCATCGGGTTGAGCACGCCCGCCGCCGCCAGCGGCAGGGCCGCCACGTTGTAGGCAAACGCCCAGAACAGGTTCTCCTTGATGATTCGCAGGGTCTTGCGGCTCAGGCGCACCGCCGTGGCCGCGCTGCGCAGGTCTCCGCGCACCAGCGTGAGGTCCGCCGCCTCGATGGCGGCGTCCGTGCCGGTGCCCATCGCCAAGCCCAGGTCGGCGGTGGCCAGCGCGGCGGCGTCGTTCACGCCGTCACCGATCATGGCGACGATCTTGCCGTCGGCCTGCAGCCGCTTGATCGCGTTTGCCTTCTGCGCCGGGAGCACCCGGGCGATCACCTCGTCGATGCCCACGGCGCTCGCGGCAACCTGGGCCGCCCCCTCCGAGTCGCCCGTGAGCAGCACGGGTCGCAGGCCCAAGGCCTTGAGCTGGGCCACGGCCTCTGCCGAGGTGGGCTTCGGCTGGTCGGTCAGCTCCAGGACGGCGTGGGCCTGGCCGTCCCAGGCCACCACCACTGCCGTGGCGCCGCTGGCCTCTCCGGCCGCCACCTCGGCGGCCAACTCGGCCGGGATGACCAACTCGGCCGGCACAACCAGTTCGGCCGAGGCCTCCTGAGAGGCCTCAATGAGCCAGGCCAGGCGACCCACCTGCACCTGGTGGCCGTCCACCGTGGCGGTCACCCCGCCACCGGGGTGGTTGCGGAAGTTCTCGGCGGACGGCGCGGGGTCACTCGCTGGGCCTTTCGCGGCGCCAGGGCCATACGCCGCGGCCGAGGTGGCGGCCGAGGTGGCGGCCGGAGTGGCGGCGGCGAGAGCGTTGAGGGCGCCGGCGGAGGAGGAAGCCGCCGCGGCGATGGCCTGGGCAATCGGGTGCTCAGAGAGGGCCTCAACGGCGCCGGCCAGGCGCAGGGCCTCGGCCGCGTCCACGCCGGCGGCGGGATGCACCGCGTGCAGGGTCATGCGACCCTCGGTGACGGTGCCCGTCTTGTCCAGCACCACGGTGTCGATGCGGCGGGTGCGCTCCAGGATCTCCGGGCCCTTGATCAGTACCCCGAGTTGGGCGCCCCGGCCGGTGCCCACCAGGATGGCGGTGGGGGTGGCCAGGCCGAGGGCGCACGGGCAGGCGATGATCAGCACGGTGACCGCGGCCGTGAAGGCGTGGCTCGGGTCGTTGCCGAAGACCAGCCAGGCCGTCAGGGTGACGGCGGCGATCACCAGCACAATCGGCACAAACACGGCCGAGATGCGGTCGCCCAGGCGGGCGATGGGGGCCTTGCCGGTCTGGGCGGCGGTGACCAGGGCGTGGATGCGCGCCAGCGTGGTGTCGGCGCCGACCCGCCCGGCGCGGACGGTCAGGTAGCCAGTGGTGTTGAGGGTGCCGCCCACCACCATGGTGCCAGGGGCGACATCGACCGGCACCGGTTCGCCGGTGACCATGGAGGCGTCGATGGCCGAGGTGCCTGAGAGCACCATGCCGTCGGTGGCGACGGCGGCGCCGGGGCGGACGGCAAACACGTCACCGACCGCGAGGTCTTCGACCGCGATGGTCTCGGCCAGGGGCTGGCCTGCGGCGTCGAGCAGCGGGGCGCCGTCGTCGTCTACCGTCAGCCGCTCGACGTGGCGGGCACCCAACTCCAGGAGGGAGCGCAGGGCGTCGCCGGCCCGGCGGCGTGAGCGATGCTCGGCGTAGCGGCCCGCCAGCAGGAAGGCGATGACCACGGCGGCCACCTCGTAGTAGACCCCAGCCATCTCCTGGTGAGGGCCGTGCTGGCCGCCGTAGCGCAGGGACCAGACCAGGGACCAGACCATGGCGGCGATCACGCCGATCGACACCAGGGTATCCATGGTGGAGGTGCCGTGGCGGGCGGCCTTGAAGGCGGCCTTGTGGAATGGCCAGCCGCACCAGGTAGCCACCGGCAGGGTGAGGGCGCCCACCCACCAGTACCAGCCGGGCAGGTGGTGATGCAGTGGCATCGCCATGGAGACAACCGTGATGGGAATCGAGAGGACGACGGCGACGATCAGGCGGCGCAGCAGGCTGCGGCCGTGCAGGTCGATGTCGCCCTCGTAGCCGCGATGTCCCTGCGGGCGCACCTCTGCGGGCAGGGGGTCGCCGGAGGCCTGGCGGCCCGGAGCCGGCCGGTCGGCCCAGCGCACCTGCAACTCGGCGTTGTAGCCGGCGGCGCTCACGGCGGCGATGAGCGCGGCATCGTCGTGCTCCTGCGTCAGCTCAAGGTGGGCGCTCTCCAGCGGCAGGTTCACCGTGGCCCTCACCCCGGGTAGCTTGTTCAGCCGGCGCTCCACCCGTCCCACGCAGGAGGCGCAGGTCATGCCGTGGATGTCGAGGTCGACGGTCCGCACCACCGAGGGCAGCCCGCCTGGGGTCGGCTCCTCGGCGGAGGGGCGGGGGTCGACGGCGGGTGAGTTCATCGTGGCGGCTCTCTGCTGGTGGGGATGACTGGGGCTTGTTGGATCGCCAGGGCTGGTCGGCCGCTCACGGCGACAGGCGCCCTAGGCGGCGACGATGGGGAGTTCGTCGTCGCGCTGCTGGCGACCCTTGCCGCCGCAGCCGCATCCCCCGCAGCAGCCGCCGCCCGCCCCCTGGTCGGCGGCGGTTGGGGCGTCGTCGGAGGTGACGGCGACGAGGTCGTATCCGGCCTCGTCCACGGCCGCGCGCAGGGCAGGCTCGGCCAGGGGGCCGTCCGAGGTGACGCGCACGGCGGACGTGCCGTCCTTGACTATCGTGACGTCCACCGAGGTGACCCCGGCCAGGGCCGTCAGCTCGGACGTGACGGCCCGCTCGCAGTGCCCGCAGGTCATGCCGGTAATGGACAGGGTGGTGTTCATGGGTGCTGAGGTGTTCATGGTTGCTCCTTGGTTACATTCGGACCAGGCGGCCGATGGCCGCGGTGGCTTCCTTGATCTTCTTGGCGCCCTCCTCGGGCGAGGCGTGCGCGGCGTCCACCACGCAGTGCCCCAGGTGGTCTTCTACCAGGGCCAGGGATACGGCCTGCAGCGCCTTGGTGACCGCGGCCACCTGGGTGAGGATGTCGATGCAGTACACGTCCTCATCGATCATGCGGGCGATGCCGCGGACCTGCCCCTCGACGCGCTTCATGCGCAGGAGGTAGCCGTCCTTGTCGGAGGCGTATCCGTGTCCGGGCTCGTGTGCCATGGCGGCAGGCTAATACCCATACGGGGTATGGGTCAAGGCGGTGCGCGCCCGCTTGCGGGTCCAGACGGCGATGGCGGATGCCCTTGTAGAGCGCCGCCGACTAAACTGGCCCGCATGTCAAAGGTTGATGAGTTCGTCCTGCGCCCCTTCGAGGGCCTGCCCTCCGAGCCCGACTGGGTGGCCTTCCGCGAGGTGGTGCCCGCCGCCACCGCCACCGCCAAGACGGTGAAGAAGTATGGAGGCAAGGACGTGCTGATCTGCACGCTGCTGCCGAACGGGGTGGCCGCGATGAAGAAGTTTGACGGCACGGTGCTGCTGGCCCTGCAGGGCGCCCTCA